>CABURF010000347.1 GCA_902493755.1 uncultured Coriobacteriia bacterium | reverse complement strand
CACGAAACCCGGTGGGACAAATGACCTGTCCCCTCGTCCCACTCCAGCCGTCACCTCCTTTGTGCAAATTTGACTGAGTAAACGAGACAGAAAGCTGTTGGAAAGCATGGCAATACCATTCAAGAAGGTCGTCATCATTGGCGTTGGCCTCATCGGAGGCTCGATTGCTGCGGCAATGAAGGAGCTTGATGATCCGCCCATCATCATCGGCATCGGTCGTCATGCCGAGCCGCTCGAGAAAGCCCGGCAACAAGGTGCACTCGACGAATATGCTCTCGTCGATGATCCACGTGTCGACGAATGGCTTTCGAGTGGCGCGTGCGATCTCGTCATCATCGCCACACCCGTGCATGCGGCACGTGAGTGGTTTGAGCGCCTCGAGTCCTGCGGCTATGAAGGCATCATCACTGATGTCGCCTCGACCAAGGCGGTCATCACCGAGTACGGTGACGAGGTACTGACACGCCCGGACCAGTATCTCCCCGGACATCCTATGGCCGGATCCGAGGCAAACGGCTTCGGTGCCGCACGTGCTGACCTCTTTCAGGGTGCCTACTGGATTCTCTGCCCTGAGGGCGACAAGCAAGACGAGGTCTTCCTCAAACTTTACGAGACCTTCAGCGCGTTGGGAGCGCGCATCATCTCCATCAGTCGAGAGCAGCACGATAGCGCCATCGCCATCGTGAGTCACGTGCCGCATATGGTCGCCTCTTCGCTCGTCGAGCTTGCCGGCAATCATGTCGACGAACGTCAAGAGCTCTTGCGTCTGGCTGCTGGCGGCTTCAAGGACTCCACGCGTATCGCAGCCGGTTCCCCCGAGCTATGGTGTGGCATCGCGCTCGACAACAGCGAGGCGCTCTCGCAGGGCCTGCATGAGGTGGGCGAGATCATCGCGCGCTTCGAGGCTGCCATTCGCGAAGGTGATGCCGAGACGCTTACGATGATGCTTGAGGATAGCGCACGCCTGCGTCGCAGCCTGCCTGCCAAGTGGATTCCCGATTCGGCCAAGCTTACGCAGGTGCGCATTCCTATGACCGACCATCCGGGCATCATCGCCGAGGTGACGGGTATGGCGGGGCATGCTGCTTGCAATATCCAATCTATCGAGATCGATCACATCAACGAGGACACGGCTGTTCTCGAGCTCATCCTGACTGATGAGGGCGATATGGGCCGCTTTGGCGGTGAGCTTATCACCAAGGGCTACGACTTCTCGATAAGAAGTCTCGAAGAGGGGCTCTAGACATGCCCTTCGTTGGCACGATTCGCGTTCCTTCCGATAAGTCCATTTCGCATCGCGCCGTGCTTTTCGCCGGTCTGGCGCAAGGCGTCTCGAGGCTCGAGGCCGTGCTGCCAAGCGATGACGTGCATGCGACCATCGAGGCGATGAAGATGCTTGGCGCACATGTCAATCTGGTGCCGGGGTCTCATGGTCTCGAAGGTGAAGTCGAGGGCATTGGAAAAACTGGGACAAATGGACAGGTCATTTGTCCCAGTTTGTCTTCTGCGGC
>CABURF010000346.1 GCA_902493755.1 uncultured Coriobacteriia bacterium | reverse complement strand
AGTGCAGCCATGCCTTCAATTTGCTCGATGCACGCGGCGCGATTTCGGCGACCGAGCGCATGGCCTACATCCTGCGTGTGCGCACGATGGCAAAGGCCTGTTGTGAGTCCTATCTCGAACATGTGGTCGAGAAGGGCGGTGCCTACATCGCCTCGCAAGATGGTCCGCGCGAGCTAGACGGCGACGCCGAGAAGGAGGGGGTCGCATAATGAGCGCTTCCAAGCTTGTCCTTGAGATCGGAACCGAAGAAATCCCCGCCATACCCCTCTATGCGGCAACGCGCGATCTTGCCGATGCAGCACAGCATGCTCTCGACGAGGCACGTGTCGCTCACGGCGAGGTTGTCACCTATTCAACGCCGCGTCGCATGATTCTCGTGGTCGAGGACCTTGTCGACGCAAGCGAGGCGCTCTCCATGCGTGCCAAGGGCCCCGCCGCCGCAATCGCCTTTGATGACGATGGCAAGCCCACGAAGGCTGCCGAGGGCTTTGCCCGTGGCAAGGGTGTGGACGTCTCATGCCTCGTACGCGAAGCAGATGAGAGCGGCAAGGAGTATGTATACGCCTTGGTCGAGGAACCTTCCCACAAAACGGCAGATATCCTGCCTGATTTGCTTGCCGGCCTCATTGCCGGCATCAGCTGGCCCAAGTCGCAGCGCTGGGGCAGCGGTCATGTCACCTTTTCGCGCCCCGTGCGTTGGCTTATGGCTCTGTATGGCGACGAAGTCATGCCCGTCGAGTATGCTGGGCTAGTTGCGGGTCGCATTTCGCGTGGCAATCGTCTCATGGCCGACCGGGAGTTCGAGTTCGCACATGCTGCGGATTTGCCTGCTGCCTACGAGGAAATGAAGGTTATTCCCAGCGCGAAGAAACGTGCGCAGGCCATTCGCGGCCAGATAAACGCCATCGAGGCCGAGACGGGCCTCAAGGCTGATACGCCCAAGGGCACCTTCGATGAGGTCGTGAATCTCGTCGAGTATCCTACCGTCATGCTTGCGCACTTCGATGAGCGTTTTCTCGACGTCCCACCCGAGATCATCACCGACGCGATGCTCGAGCATCAGCGCTACTTCCCGATGTATCAACCCGATGGCACGCTCGATAATGCGTTCCTCATCGTGAGCAATGGCGATCCCGCCTATACTGAAACCATCGTCGCAGGCAACGAGCGTGTCGTGCGCGCCCGTCTCGATGATGCGGCCTTCTTCGTGGTCGAGGACCGCCGCGAGCCGCTCGAGAGCTACGTCGACGGCTTGAAACGCGTCGTGTTCCAGGAGAAGCTCGGAAGTGTCTACGACAAGACCATGCGCATCGTGAAGTGCGCTGAAGCTGTCTGTGACGCCGCTGGCATTGCGGGTACCGAACGTGACGATGTCTTGCGTACTGCGCTGTTGTGCAAGGCCGACCTCATCACCAACGCGGTTGTCGAGTTCACGTCCCTGCAGGGCATCATGGGTGGTCACTATGCGCGTTTCTCGGGTGAGACTCCGGAGGTTGCCCTCGGTGTCACCG
>CABURF010000345.1 GCA_902493755.1 uncultured Coriobacteriia bacterium | reverse complement strand
CGCGCTTGCCGACGCCATGGCTTCGATGTCTGTCAACAAGCTCGACATCGATCTCTTCGGCATTGTCCCGGCATGCTCCTATGTGTCGCAGGGTGTCCCCATCTACGTCTTCGGTGGCACCATCCTCGATGGCTCGGAGTTCATCTCCACTACCAGCTTCAATCGTGACCTCAAGACTGTCGAGGACTTCCGCGGTCTCAAGATTGCCTGCCAGCGCGAAGAGAGCGGCCAGATCTACCTGAAGGCCTATCTCCAGGACAACGGCCTTGAGCTGGGCAAGGACGTCGAGTTCGAGTACGTCGATAATCCCACCACGGCTCTCGAGGGCCTGCGCTCGGGTCAGTGCGATCTGTTCATTGCCAACAACGCCATGGGCTATACCTATTCAACCTCCATGGATGACATCAAGGTCGCTGGTGCACCTGCGGACGTGACGGGTGATTATCCGTGCTGCCGTCAGAACTGCTCCGATGACGCCTATCACAACAAGTTCCAGTCCCTCGTTGACTTCGAGGTCGCTCTTATCCGCGGCTACGACTATTACCTCAACAACAAGGAAGACGTCATCAAGCGCATGGTCGATTACTCCGCCCAGACCCCCGAATACGTCGAGGCGGCTCTTTACGGTACCGATTCCTATCGCAACATGATGGATCTCTCGCCCGATCCTCATACCAACGAGATTGTGGACTACTACAAGGCCATGCTCTCCATCGGCGAGATCGAGGGTGACGAAAACGCGATGGATCAGTACGCCACGAGCGAGGTTTACAAGCGTGCGCTCGACCGTCTGGTTTCGCAGTATCCCGATAACCAGACCTATCAGAAGCTTGCTGCAGATTTCGCCATTTACAACAGCTAAGCCCCTTTCGGCCGTCAGCGTTGCCCCCCCCGGCGGTCCTGTTTGCGCAGGGCCGTCCTTCCCCATATGTAAGACAAGAGATAAGAAGACGGAGGTGATGATGAGCTCGCTCGACATGATTGACGTGTCCTATGCCTATCCCGATGAGGTGGACAAGTTCAAGACACACAAGCACCGTCATGTGACCGCAGAGGACATTCCCGATGAGAGCCTTGTGCTCAAGCACCTGAATCTGCACGTTGCGGATGGCGAGTTCCTGTGCCTGGTCGGGCATTCGGGGTGCGGCAAGTCCACAACCCTTCGCATTCTTGCCGGTCTGCAAAAGCCGCTGGGAGGAAGGATTCTCATCGGCGACGAACCGCTCGATGGTCCCGGCATGAACCGTTCGGTGGTCTTCCAGAACTATGCGATCTTTCCCTGGATGAAGGCGAAGCAAAACGTCGAGTTCGGCATTCATCAGGCATCGCTCGAGCTACACCGCGGTTTGAGCAAGGAGCGCATCTCCGAAATTGCCGACGAATACCTGGCCAAGGTCAACATGAGCAAGGTCGCTGACCTATATCCCTATCAACTCTCCGGTGGCATGCAGCAACGCGTGGCCATTGCCCGCGCGCTTGCGATGGACACCGAGATGCTCCTGTTCGACGAGCCTTTTGGT
>CABURF010000344.1 GCA_902493755.1 uncultured Coriobacteriia bacterium | reverse complement strand
CGCGAGTTCCCCGTAACCCGAGCGGCCCTCGGTTGCGGCAGCATCGACGAGATCTTCGATGTCATAGCCACGCAGGGTCAAACGCCCCTCATCGGGTACGCGCACGCCCTCGTCCGTGAGATAGCCGTGCACGTTGGATATCGACGTGATGCCAGCCACGACACCTGTGCCGTCGGCATTGCGCAATCCGCGCTTGACGTTGAAATGGCTATAGTAGCTTTGGTCATAGCCGCTATAAGCACCGAAGTGCTGAAAGACCTCGGATTCCCTTGAATCTGGCACGTGTTGCTCTTTCGCTTAGCATGCGCTGGTACTGCGCAGGGGTTGGCAATGTAAGCGCCTATTATACTCCACCATGGTACAGTAGCTGGTAACGGGAACGTGACAGGTGGGCGAATTTAACAGGCGATTGCGAGCTTGCCCTCACACCCGACCACCAGGCCACAGCACGTGGCACCTACGAATGGTTTTGCCAGAAAATGTGCGCCGGTGGCTTCGACGACAGCCATCACACCGCAATCCATGGCATTTCCGCCAAGTAATGTGCGTCGGTGTCTGTCCCGGCAACCACAGGAGCACATTTCGAGACACTCCCCAAGGCTTCTGCCAAGAAAGGTGTTCCCATGGTCATACCCCGGCCATCACAGCACAAAACACGGAGCATTCCGAGGGTGGTGCCAGACAATGTGCGCTGGTGGCCGCGCTCGTCTATCTCATTACAGCTCGCGGCGCGATTCGATGGCGCGGCCGAGTGTGACCTCGTCGGCGTATTCGAGCTCGCCTCCTACGGGAAGGCCGCTAGCCAAACGCGTCACGCGAATGCCGAGCGGCTTGATGATGCGAGCCAGATAGCTGGCTGTGGTCTCGCCCTCGACATCAGGGTTCGTGGCGACAAGCACTTCCTCGACAGGTTCGGAGCCCAGGCGCGCCATGAGATCGGCAATGTGCAAGTCCTCGGGCATCGAGCCTTCCATGGGATTGATGACGCCGCCGAGCACATGATAGAGGCCCTGATAGATACCCGTGCGCTCGATGGCCTCGACATCACGCGGCTCGGCAACGACGCAGATGGTCGCAACTTCGCGCTGCGAATCTGAGCAAATTGCGCAGAGTTCGCCCTCGGCGAAGTTATGGCAACGCGGACAAAGGTGAATTGCTTTCTTGACATCGACAATAGCTTCGGCAATGCCAAGTGCAACCTCATCATCGCTAGTCAAAAGCCAGTTGAGTATGCGCTGCGCAGACTTGGGGCCAATGCCTGGCATGCGCTCGATTTCCTCGAGCGCATGTTGGATGGAAGCTTCCTTCTTCATGTGCGGCTAGAAAAGCCCAGGAATGTTCATGCCGCCCGTGACGGCACTCATGCGCTCCTCGACCATCGCCTGAGCATCGGCGATACCCTCGTTGACTGCGGCAACAATCATGTCCTGCAGCATCTCGACGTCCTCCGGGTCGAGTGCCTCGGGGTCGATTTCGATACTCTTGATGCGTAGATCGCCATACACGGTTGCAGTGACCATGC
>CABURF010000343.1 GCA_902493755.1 uncultured Coriobacteriia bacterium | reverse complement strand
CGGGTTGTCGATGCCGTTTTCGATGATGGTGGTTGCGACGAGCACGTCGATCTCGCCCGCCGCGAACTGTTCCATCATGGCCTCGATCTGCTTGGCGCTCATCTTGCCGTGCGCGATGCCGATGCGCGCTTCCGGCGCCGCCGACTCGACACGTTCGAGTGCGTCTTCAATGGTGCGCACGCGATTGCTCACGTAGTACACCTGTCCCCCGCGCTCCATTTCGCGCCTGATGGCACCGCTCACGATGTCCTCATCCCACTCGCCCACATGCACGGCAACGGGGCGTCTGTTGGGCGGCGGCGTATGGATAAGCGACATGTCGCGCACGCCAGACAGCGACATCTGCAGGGTGCGCGGGATAGGCGTGGCCGAGAGCGTAAGAACGTCAACGGATTCGCGCAGGTTCTTGAGCTGCTCCTTATGGCCCACGCCAAAGCGCTGTTCCTCGTCAATGATGACAAGCCCGAGATTCTTCGGGTTCACATCGCGACTCAGCAGGCGATGCGTGCCCACGAGCACGTCGACGCTGCCATCGGCAAAGCCCTCGAGTGCGGTCTTCTGCTGGGCGCTCGACCTGAAGCGGCTCATGACTTCGACGCGGATGCCAAAGGACTCGAAGCGGTCGTGAAAGGTCGTATAGTGCTGCTGCGCGAGAATCGTCGTCGGGCACAGAATCATGACCTGCTTCTTGTCGCTCACGGCCTTGAATGCCGCACGCAGCGCAACTTCGGTCTTGCCAAAGCCCACGTCACCACAAATGAGACGATCCATGGGCTTCTCGGATTCCATGTCAGCCTTCACGTCGGCGATAGCCTTGAGCTGGTCAGGCGTCTCTTCATAGGGGAAGACCTGCTCCATCTCCTCCTGCCAGACAGTGTCCGACGAATATGAGAAGCCCTTGACGGAAGAGCGTCGCGCATATAAATCAACCAGGTCGAATGCAAGCTTCTTGGCCGATTTGCGAGCGCGGCCCATGGTTCGGCTCCAGTCGGCCGTATGCAGTCGCGTCAGGCGCGGAGCAGAGCCATCGGACCCCACATAGCGCGTCACGCGGTCAATCTGCTCGACGGGGACATAGAGCTTGTCGCCTTCAGCATACGAAAGCAACAGGTAGTCACGCTCCTGACCGGCTGCCTCCTGGCGCACCATGCCCGAGAAGAGCGCGATGCCATGCGATGCGTGCACCACGTAATCGCCCGGCTTGTACGGGAAGGTGATGTCGGTGATATCGATGCTCTTGGCCTGACGGGCACCGCTCCCGCGTCGCGACAGATCCGCAATGGAAATCATCGCGAGGCGCGCATCGGGAATGATGAAGCCGTTGGGCACATCGATGTCGACAATGTTGAGATAGCGTCGATCAAACGATTTCTCGCCCTCATCGGGCACCTCGACGAAGGGTATGGAGCAATCACCAAACACAAGCTCGAAGTCCTCGCGTGCCCTGCGATCGGGAACCGCGAACATCGTCGTCATGCCGGCTTTGATCTGCGCCCTGATAGTGGTGTACAGCTTCTCCTCGCGCCCGGCGA
>CABURF010000342.1 GCA_902493755.1 uncultured Coriobacteriia bacterium | reverse complement strand
GGGGCGTGTGGGTTTAGCAGGGCGCTCGAGCTTGCCGTTCTCGAGTATGTATTGGTTGCCAATAACGGTGCCGCCATCGGTGTCGAAGCTTACCGTTTTGCTCTTGTTACCAGAGTTTGCGAGAAAGACGCCAAACGCCACGAGGCAGCAGATGATGAGCAGCGCGATGAGAATGACGACGAACCTCTTCCTGTCGCCCGCCGTGTTGCGAGGCGTGCGCGTTGTGTCACGGTGCACGCTGCGGCGTGTCCGAGAACCGGGGATATCGCCCGTAGTGCCAGCGGATCGCGTGGGTGCTGGCTCTGCTGCGAAGTCGTCGATGAGAATCGGGGCGGTGGTGCCTGCTGCCGACCGTGCTCCTGTGCTGGCGGTGGTGGTTCTGGCCGTGCGAGCAGTCGCGCGGTCTTCGTCTGGAACCCTGCCGGACTCGCTTGCAGGACGCTTGATGACGGGAATCTTGCCCGTGGTAGCTGCGGCACCTGTTCTGCGACGCGGCGTGGGAGCCTTATCGGAGCTTGTAGCTGCTCCTGGTGCGCTTGTAGAGCCCGGGGTTGTGGGGGTTGCGCCATCGCGTTTGGGCACACGGACCTCCCAGGGGCGCTCGATGGGCGTCGTGGGCTCGTTGCTCATGTCGGATGGAAGCTTGATGACCTTGCGGTTCGCGCTTCGATTGGATCTATCGGCACCAGGCATCTGGAGCGGTGACCCGCACTCCGAGCAGAACTTTGCTCCGTGAATATTGCTGAAGCCGCATTTGGCGCAACGCATGTGTGCTCCCCCGTGTGTTATCTAAGCTGCATTTAGGTAGCGTGTTCATACATATACTTGAACTTAAGTATTTTCTCTCAAATAGCGGGAGCATTTCAACTGAAAATTTCTTACATCTCAAAATACATAAATCGTTGTATGAAGCGGTGCAATTGTTACAAAGTCATTGCTTGAAATAGGGGTATATGGGGTACAATACATCTTTGCGTGCGGAATAGGCCGCACCGTGATGTTTTTGTTGGCCCCGAGTAAAAACGTTCGTTACGAATTATTCGCGGGCCCCGAAGAAAGGGGTCCTCTTGAGCGTAATCAAGAATCCTACCGTCATCGATGCAACCGAGATCTCCGATGACGAGATGAATGCCCTGATCGATGGCACGATTAATCCTTTCGAGGAAGGTGACCTGGTCACCGGCACTATCGTGAAGCTCGACCGTGACGAGGTCCTGCTCGACATCGGTTTCAAGTCCGAGGGTGTCATTCCCGTGCGCGAGCTTTCCATTCGCCGCGATGTCGACCCGTCCGAGGTCGTCAACCTGGGCGATCAGATCGAGGCTCTCGTGCTTCAGAAGGAGGACAAGGACGGTCGTCTCATCCTCTCCAAGAAGCGCGCTGAGTACGAGCGTGCCTGGATCAGCGTCGAGGAGAAGTTCAACAACGGCGAGAACGTCGAGGGCGAGGTCATCGAGGTCGTCAAAGGCGGTCTCATCCTTGACATCGGCCTGCGTGGCTTCCTGCCGGCATCTCTCGTCGACCTGCGCCGCGTG
>CABURF010000341.1 GCA_902493755.1 uncultured Coriobacteriia bacterium | reverse complement strand
CCGTGCTCGGTGCTACCGTTGCACCGCTCATTTTCATGTCGAGTAACGGCATGTACTCTGACTCGGCGATGTTCGGCTATGTCCTGACCCTCATCATGACGATGTTCCCCGTTGTCCTCGTCCTTTCCTACGTCTGGTTTGTGTACAGCGCATTTATAGAACTGCTCGTTGCCAGGGCGGTAGGTTACTGGACGCGCCAGTTTGACGTGGCTGCTTGGGGTACGAAGGATGACCCGCTGCCCTTCGAGGTTGCCGGTGGACAGCCCGATGCGCCCCGTCCGCCCCATGCTCCGGCTGCATCTGGCGATATGCCCGCTCCGCCCACGGGTGAACCCGTGAACGTCGCTACTCCGCAACCAGCTTCTGCAGCTGCGCCTGAGGTTCCTGCGGCGCTCAATCCCGTGGCGGTCGCCGAGGCACTCGACGCCGAGCCTGAGTTGCCTGCGTCTGATGGGGCTGACGACAACGCGAGTGATGAGGCAACGCACGTCGACGTTGTCGACCCCGAGTTGGCCGAGCCCGAGGAGGCAGCGGCTGGCATTATCGCCGCGGAAGAGGACGCAGAGCGTCCTGAGGCCGCGCTCGAGGCGGGTGACGACGCAAAGGATGCGGATGCGTCGCCGTTTATCGACGATGTCGATCCCGACCTTGTCGTCTCCGAAGAGGATGAGATGACGGAGCGCCAGTCTGAGGACAAGCTCTAGAGGGCAAAAAGCGCCATCCACTTAGCATATTTTTATTGCTTTCGTGCCGCACCACGAGTATTCTTAACGGGTTCGCTTTCAGAGCCCCGTGAAACTCTGTGATTGAACAACATGGTAGTTTAGTTGGAGGAATACACGTGAAGACCTACTATGCGAAGCCCGGCGAAGTCCAGCGCGAGTGGCTTCTGGTCGATGCGACCGACATGACCCTTGGTCGTCTTGCTTCCGCTGTTGCGCAGATTCTGCGCGGCAAGAACAAGCCGACGTACACGCCGCATGTTGATACGGGCGATTTCGTTGTCGTCATCAACTGCGACAAGATCAAAGTAACTGGCGCCAAGGTCACCGACAAGGTGTATACCCGCATCACGGGCTATCCCGGCGGCGTGCGTCAGGAGACCTTCCAGGAGGCAATGGAGAAGCATCCCGAGCGCGTCATCGAGCACGCCGTCAAGGGCATGCTCCCCAAGAACACGCTCGGACGTCAGATGGCTAAGAAGCTCAAGGTCTATGTAGGCCCCGAGCATCCGCATCAGGCGCAGAATCCCCGCAAGATTGACCTGGAGGCATAACCCATGGCAGATACCAAGAAAGAAGCCATCTACTATGGCACCGGTCGCCGCAAGAACGCCATCGCGCGCGTTCGTCTCGTCCCCGGCACCGGCAAGGTCACCGTTAACAAGCGCGACGCCGAGGATTACTTCGGCCGCAAGGCGCTCGTCGAGTACGCGATGACTCCCTTCACCGTGACGGGTACGGTCAAGCATTTCGACGTCATTGCCACGCTCAATGGTGGCGGCATCTCCGGTCAGGCTGGTGCTTTGCGTCACGGCATC
>CABURF010000340.1 GCA_902493755.1 uncultured Coriobacteriia bacterium | reverse complement strand
GATCAGCCTTGCCCATGGCGGCGTGCTCTTTTTGGACGAGCTTGCCGAGTTTCCCACCGGTGTGCTGCAGACGCTCAGGCAGCCTATCGAGCGCGGCTATGTCAGGATCGTGCGCGTCGATGGCGCCTTTACGTTTCCCTCGCGCTTTCAGCTGCTTGCGGCGAGCAATCCCTGCCCCTGCGGCTTTTTGGGCGATCGCGAGGTTCCGTGTCGTTGCTCGGCATCGATGGTAGAGCGCTATCGGTCCAAGCTGCGCGGTCCCTTGGCCGACCGCATCGACCTGATGATCGACGTGACCCGCCCCGATCCGCAGGTGATAATCGAGGGCGCTGAGGGCATGTCGTCGGCCGAGCTGCGCGACTACGTTGTCCGCGGTAGGGCTTTTCGTGTCTGGCGCGAGTCCCGTATGGACGATGCGGATGCCGAGGCCGAGGACGATGAGTCACGGTCCATTGACGGTGTCGTGTCGACCTTTGCACTCGACGAGGCCGCCGAGAAATGCGTGCTCGGCCTGTCGAAGCGCACGCATCTCACGGGGCGCGGCATCGTGCGTCTGGTTCGCATCGCGCGCACGATTGCCGATGTCGCCGAAAGTGAGCGTGTGACGCAAGATCATGTGCTCGAGGCGGCGATGTATCAGGGACGGAGGGATCAGTGATGGACGAGAACCGGTACGAGCTGCATCCCGGTGATGCGTTGTTTCCAGATACCGTTTTGGAGCTCTCTGATGTACCCCAGACGCTGTTCGTGCGCGGCGACCCGGAGGTGCTCTCGACGCCGGCGCTCTCTATCATCGGTGCGCGCAAGGCTTCTCCCTACGGTCTTGCCGTTGCGGAGCTTGCAGCCAAGGTTGCCGTGGAAGCGGGGGTGACGGTGGTCTCCGGCGGTGCGGTCGGTTGCGACCAGGCGTCGGGTTGGGCCGCGGTCAATGCTGGTGGTAAACATGTCATGGTGTTGGGGACAGGCGCCGATGTAGTCTACCCGCGCTCGAGCGCGGGCCTTATCGTGCGCACGCTCGATACGGGCGGCGCAGTCGTGTCCATGTCGCCTTGGGGTATGGGGCCGCGTAAGTTTGCCTTTCCGCGGCGTAATCGCGTGATCGCAGCGCTGTCGCAGGCGCTCTTTGTGTCGGAGGCCGGCATGCCATCTGGGACGTTTTCTACTGCCGAGACCGCCATGGACTTGGGGCGCGAGCTGCTTGCCGTGCCGGGTTCGATTTTGTCTCCCGAGTCGCGCGGTACCAACTATCTTATCGCCAACGGCGCCTGCTGCATTGTCGACGAGGAGTCCATCGAGATGGCTATCTCTCGCATATACGGCACCCTGCGCTACTCGCGCCCTGATGCGCCCGGTATCGCCGACCTGGATGCCACGCAGCAGGTCGTGATGCATGCCCTCATTGCCTCGCCGCTCAAGGTCGATGATATCGCCGCGCTCGTCTCCCTCGATGCCGTCGGCGTACTCAAGCTCCTGGGTTCGCTCGAGCTTGAGGGCCTCATCGAGCGCATGATGGATGGAAGGTATGCGCCCTCCAAGTTTGCCC
>CABURF010000339.1 GCA_902493755.1 uncultured Coriobacteriia bacterium | reverse complement strand
GATGGCAAGCTCATGGATGGCCGCGATGTCGCCATCGCCTGCCTGCTCGGAGCCGAGGAGTTCGGCTTTGCGACCATGCCGCTCATCGCGATGGGCTGTCTCATGCAGCGCGATTGCCAGAAGGACACCTGTCCGGTGGGCATCGCCACGCAAGACTGTTGCCTGCGCAAGCGTTTCACGGGCAAGCCCGAGTACGTGGTCAATTACATGATGTTCGTTGCCGAACAGCTGCGGCAGATTATGGCGAGTCTCGGCTTTGCCACGGTTGACGAGATGGTCGGACATGTCGAGTGCCTGCGCCAGACACGTGCCATACGATCGTGGAAGGCGCGCTTGCTTGACCTTTCGCCCCTGCTTGCCAAACCGCATGTTGATTTCGGGCGGGCGATTCCCGATGCGCACTGCCCGCATTTCCTCGAGAGCGCCCAAGCGCCCAACACGCTTCCCGAGACGCTCGATGCGACGCTGCTCATTCCCTATACGAGCTTCGCGCGTGAAAGGCTCGAGCCCGTCGAGTTTCATGTGGACATCACGAACGTCAATCGCTGCGTGGGCACCATGCTCGGCTCAGCGGTGACGGCACGGCACCCAGAAGGGTTGCCCTATGACTTCATCAGGGTCAATTGCAGCGGCTCGGGTGGTATGAGCTTTGGCGCGTTCTTGCCCAAAGGCATCATGCTCACGATTGCCGGCGAGGCAAACGATTACTTTGGCAAGGGCCTTTCGGGAGGCACGGTAGCGGTTGCGCCCTCGAGCCGGGCGAACTTCAGGCCCGAGGAGAACGTCATCGTCGGCAACGTCGCCTTCTATGGCGCGACGTCGGGTACGGGGTTCGTGAACGGTCTTGCGGGGCAACGTTTTGCCGCGCGTAATTCGGGTGCCTCGCTCGTCGTCGAGGGCATCGGTGATAACGGCTGCGAGTACATGACCGGTGGACTTGTGCTCATTCTGGGCGAGGTGGGCATCAACTTCGCGGCGGGCATGAACGGTGGCGTTGCCTATGTCTATGATGCGGCGCATACGCTCGAGTCCCATTGCAATCGGGACCTTGTCGATATCCTCGAGCCCGAACGCAGCGAGCTTGCGGCAATACGCGAGCTTATCGAGGCGCATGTACGCGTGACGATGAGTCCGCTTGGCGTGATGATGCTCTATCGTTTCGAGGACATTGCATGCCATTTCAAGAAGGTCATACCAGACGAGTATCGCAAGATGCTTGCCATGACGACGCAGCTCGAGGAAGAGGGCTGCGCTCATGAGGAGGCGCAGGAGCGCGCCTTCGAGTTGTTGAGAGCGGGGGCGTAGCATGGGACGCACGGGAGCATACCTTCAGGTCGCACGCAAAGAGCATGGCGTGCGTTCCGCAAACGAGGCCGTGGCGGATTACGAGGAGTTCACGGTGCCGCTTTCCGCCGACGAGCAGCGCGAGCAAGCGAGCCGCTGCATGAATTGCGGCGTGGCGTTTTGCCAGAGCGGCGGCCTTTTCGATGACATGGCCGCCATGACGGGCTGTCCGTTGCGCAACCTCATCCCCGAGGTCAACGACCTGCTGTATCGCGGGCGTCT
>CABURF010000338.1 GCA_902493755.1 uncultured Coriobacteriia bacterium | reverse complement strand
CTCGAGGATGCTCTCGCAGCGCGTGATGACCTTACCCAGGCAGAGAAGCTCGCCCTCTCGGCCGAGGGCTTCGTGGAGCATTTTCGCGAGCGTGGCTTCGATGACATTGTCGTCTCGGCCAAGGCGCACGACGTGATGACGACCGTGAACGCGTATCGGAGCCTTTCGCAAAGTACGCCCGAGGTACCCCTGCACATCGGTGTCACCGAAGCCGGCGGGGTACGCCAGGGTACGATCAAGTCTGCTGCGGGCCTTGGCATGCTGCTTGCCGAAGGCATAGGTGACACCATGCGCGTCTCGCTTACGGCAGATCCCGTCGAGGAGATTGCCGTGGCCTTCGACATCCTCTCTGCCGTTGACGTGCGTCGCTGTAAGCCCGAAATCGTCTCCTGCCCTACGTGCAGCCGTTGCCAGGTCAATCTCATCCCCATCGCCGACGAGGTCACGCGCCGTCTCGCAACGATTAACAAGCCGCTCAAGGTCGCGGTCATGGGCTGCGTCGTCAACGGCCCGGGCGAGGCGCGCTTTGCCGACGTGGGTGTTGCCTGCGGACGCGACGAGGGGCTGCTGTTCGCGCATGGCGAGAAGCTGCGTCGCGTACCCGCCGATGCGATTGTTGACGAGCTGTTTGCGCTCATAGAAACGTTATAGGGGAAAAGATCGTGTCGCATTTTCAGACTTGCTCTCACACCCGATGCGCATTTTTCGCAAAGCTGCCGTGGAGCTCGCACGCAAAGAGCGCGTGCTCAGACAGTCCTCGCACCCGCTTTGCGAAAAACGCGCATCTGTTCGAGATGTCTGAAAATGCGACAGGCCCTTTCCGGGTTTAAGAGCCGTTATGAGCAATTCCGAGACATACGAGATCGAGCCCATCGCGCATATTCGCACGCCCTTTCCCGAGAAGTTCGGCATACCGCGGCAAAGCGGGTTGGTCGCCGAGGCGAAGGGCACCATCGTTTTCGAATCCAAGTATCGCGACCCCGATGCCCTGCGTGGTATTGAGGAGTTTAGTCATCTATGGCTCATCTGGGGCTTCTCGGCTGTCGAGCAAAATGGGTTTACGCCACTCGTGCGACCGCCTCGCCTGGGCGGTAATGAGAGGCGCGGCGTGTTTGCGACACGTTCGCCCTTTAGACCCAACGAGCTCGGGCTCTCCGTCGTCAGGCTTGAGGGCGTGGAAAAGTCGAAGGGCAAGGGCGTGGTTCTGAACGTGATCGGCGTTGACTTACTGGACAAGACGCCCATCTACGACATCAAACCGTATATTCCGTATGCAGACGCGTATCCGAATGCATTGGGTGGTTTTGCGACAGATCCCAACGAAGGCATGCTCGTGGTCGAGTGCGATGATGTGCTGCGCAAGCAAATGGGGGAGGATGCCGTGGCCGTACTCGCTGCTCTGACCCGTGATCCGCGCCCTGCCTATCACGACGACCCCGAGCGCGTCTACGAGATGCGTTATGGAGTGTTGACCGTGCGCTTCTCCGTCGATGGCGATACCCTCACCGTGCGTTCGGCGGAGCAAAAATGAGACAAGCGCTCTGAGTAACTGTCTCATTATATTCAGCCAAGTTATCTGCTCTCTGCTAGAAT
>CABURF010000337.1 GCA_902493755.1 uncultured Coriobacteriia bacterium | reverse complement strand
TTTGTGGGACAAATGACCTGCCCCCTTGTCCCATCCGCCGCCCCAAGGATGAGCGGTGCGGGGGCATATCCGCGTGCGCGGCGAATCATCTGGATGGATCCGTCATCAACGATGCGGGCGACGGAGTCATCGTAGCGCGCGACGATCGCGCGATTGTTGCCGAGGAAGCCGTCTGCGATGGTTCCGAGTGCATCGAGTGCCTCGCGGTCGGTGGCGACGATGGGTTCCCCACTACGGTTCCCGCTTGTCATCACGAGCGGCGTATCGAGCTCGTACATGAGCAGGCGTTGCAGAGGCGTCGCAGGAAGCATGAGCCCGATTTCAGGCAAGTCGCTCGTGACGTTTGCGGCGATGGGGGAGTCGAGTTTGCGTTCGAGCAACACGATGGGACGTGCGGGACTTTCGAGTAGCTCGGCTTCCCGCTCGCTCATCTTCGCGTACGTGCGAGCCATGTCGAGGTCGCGCACCATGACGGCAAGCGGCTTGCTGGGACGGTGCTTGCGGGTACGCAGACGCCCGATTGCTTCCTCGTTGTGTGCGTCGCACGCCAGATGCCAGCCGCCGAGTCCCTTGATGGCGAGAACGTCGCCTGCACGCAGACGTTCGCAAGCGTGCGTGATGAGCGCATCGGACTTTTCCCGCGTGAGATGTTGCCTTTCGAGAATCAGCGTCCCCTCATTGTCAAATCCACCTTCAAGGACAGCTTCTGATACGGAGGCGGAAAGGGCATTCCCACGAGGAGTCAAAACGGTCTCGACGAGGGGGAATGACCTTTCCGCCTCCGAATTAGTGCCCACCCACCAGAGCCGGGGTCCGCACTCGAAGCAGGCATCGGGCTGCGCGTGGTAGCGACGGTTCGCTACGTCCGCGTATTCGGCAGCGCATTGAGGGCACATCTTGAAGGTCCCCATGGAGGTCATGGGGCGGTCATAGGGGAGGTCTTCGATGATAGTGAAACGCGGTCCGCAGTTCGTGCAGTTGATGAAGGGATAGTGGTAACGCCGGTTTTGCGGGTTAAAAAGCTCGCTCGTACAGGTGTCGCAGGTCGCGAGATCGGGGCTTACGAGCGTGCTCGCGTGGTCGTCACGCGCCGACGCGCGAATGGAAAAGTCGGGGAGGTTCTCGAGCGCGCTTGCCTGCGATGAGATTTCAAGGATACAGGCGGCTACAGGAGCATCATCGACGAGCATTTTCTCGAAATCGTCCAATACGCCATCATTTTCATGTTGGATCTGGATTTCGACACCGTGGGAGTCATTGAGCACCCATCCGGTGCATCCGAACGTGCGGGCGCAACGCACGACGTGGGGTCTGAAGCCAACGCCTTGCACGATGCCGTTGAGATGTATCCGCCGTGCTTGCATATGCCGCCTTTCATGTAGCGACGAGTGTACCATGCGTCGTACCATCCGGCGTCAGCGCGACCACCGGAGCGCATCTTTTGGCGAGGAGGACGGCGAATGCCCCGAACTGCGGCGTAGTAGCCAGTCACATGATGCAGCTTGAAGCGCCCGGCCAATCGCCCTATCCTATCGACAAGATTATTTCGCGTACGGGGTGATACATCATGAAATCAGCATTGGCACGGCGTTTGCTTCTCGTT
>CABURF010000336.1 GCA_902493755.1 uncultured Coriobacteriia bacterium | reverse complement strand
CGGGACTTTCGCGCAGTTTCTCGAGATAACTAGAGAGGTGCTGGCGAATCTCGGTGGGGTTGCCGAAAATGGCCGGATCGATGACGATGAAGCCGTGGCAGATGCCCGTCTTGTTGTCGAAGGTGCAGCACTCATCCGAGGTGTTGCCCATCGATAGGATGGATGAGAAAAGCTCGCAGACCATGCCCCAGCCGTAACCTTTGTGGCTGCCGGTCTTCTCGCTTGCGCCACCAAGCGGCATAATGCCACCGCCCTTTTTCCCAACGATGTTCGCAAGCACGTCGGGAGCGTCGGTGGTGGGCTCGCCTTGGGCATCGAGTGCCCAGACGGGAGGCAGAGGCTCATCGTTCTTGTTGTATATCTCGAGTTTGCCGCGCGTGACGACGGAGGTTGATGCGTCAAACCAGAAGGGGTATGGATCTGCCGGAGCGGCAATTGCGATGGGGTTGGAGCCAAGCATGGCCTGTCGCCCGAAGGTGGGGACCATGATGGCCTCGGAGTTGGTGCAGGCGATGCCGATGAGGCCTTCGTCACACGCCATCTTGGTGTAGTAACCGGCGATGCCGAAGTGGTTGCCGTTGCGCACGGTGACCATGGCCATGCCGCTCTTCTTCGCCTTCTCGATGGCGAGGTCCATGGCGAACTTCGAGATGATCTGGCCCATCGCGGAGTGTCCTTCGATGGTTGCCGAGACAGGTGTCTCGAAGACGACTTCGGGAACCTCGTTGACGTGAATGGTGCCCTTCTCGATGCCCTTGTGGTAGCGCACCATGCGCTGCATACCGTGGCTCTCGATGCCGTAAAGGTCTGCGGTGAGGAGCACATCGCTGATAACGGCGCTGTCTTCGTCGGAAAATCCGAACGCTTTGAAGACGTCGTTGCAGAAGGTGTTTAGGGTATCGTAGTGCCAGTTCACGTAGGGCATGCAATCCTCATTCTCTCGCGCGCATATACCTATCCATAAGATACTCCATTTGAGCTGGCAGGCATATGAAATATGCGAAGCGAACGGTGTTCCGTACTGTTTTATCCGATGACGACGAGAAGCATGCCGTCGCGTACGCCAATCTGAAACTGCTCCTGGCAGCTACGGTTACTTACCCCGAGGGGTATGGCGCAGCTCAGCGCGGCATCTTCAAGCTCCCATTGCAAGCCGCGTTCGACGACACCGTAGGCATCGCCCCCAAAGGCGAGGACGGAGACGCGTGTTCCTGACGGCGCCGAAAAGCCTTGCGGTTCATCGGATGGCGTGACGAGATACACGCGCTGGGAGTTCCCGTATAGCACGCCAGTTGCGCCATGCTCGTGCAAGAAGGCGAGAGTCTGCATGTTTGCAAGCTCGTGACCCACGTCTCCGCCGAGTGCCGCATACAGGGCGAAGTTCGTGTACCCACGCGCCAGGCCTTCCTTACATGCGTAGATGGTGTCGGTGTCATCCTTGTCGCAGGGAAGCTCGATGCACTCGCAGTCGATGAGCCCTACGAGCTCAGGAGCAAGGCTGTCGAGGTCGCCTACGAAGAGGTCAGGCTCGAGGCCGGCGGTAAGGCAATGCGCAAAGCCGCCGTCAACGGCGATGATGAAGTCGTTGGGTTTGATGAAGGGTCCCGGGGGTGTGGCAGGGTGGACGGGGGCTCTG
>CABURF010000335.1 GCA_902493755.1 uncultured Coriobacteriia bacterium | reverse complement strand
ACCGCATCGGGACGGGACAATGAGAGGTTTGCTCACTGTTGCGCGCAGGCGGTCCACGAAGCGGAGGACAATGGAGCGGGGAATGTGAGTGAATCGATGACGCGGCAAATCATTCTCCTCGGCGCACTATGCATCGCCGTCACCGGTGCAACGTTCCTCGCCGTCGGCGTGGAGGCCGCACTCTGTTGCGCCATTCTCTCCCTTGTCGTCATCGTCTTCTTCCTCGCCGTCTCGCTGCGCCGCCGCGCCGAGATACGACGCCTCACGGATGAGATCGACGAAGTCCTCAATCTCGGCAGGCGGCTGAGCTTCTCGAATTGCCGCGAGGGCGACATCGCTGTCCTTGCCAACGAGCTCGAGAAGATGGTGGCGCGTCTGACCCGGCTCACCACCCAGCTTGATAGCGAAAAGAGCGCGCTGGCAGACTCCCTTGCCGACATATCGCATCAGATCCGCACGCCATTGACGGCTGCCGAGCTCATGCTTCCGGCCATCGAACGTGCCGCGAACGAGGAGCAGCGCAAGAGACTTGCACGTGATCTCGAGCATCTGCTCGACCGGGTATCGTGGCTCGTCACCACGTTGCTCAAGATGGCCAAGGTCGATGCCGGGGCGCTGCACATGGAGTCGCGACCCGTATCCGTCGCATCCATGGTCGCGCACGCCTGCGCTCCCCTCGAACCGTCCCTCGACCTGCGCGGCATCGCACTTGTCATCGAGATTCCCGGCAGCGCACATTTCATGGGCGATGAGACCTGGTGCGCCGAGGCAATCGAGAACATCGTGAAAAACTCGATGGAGCACTGCCAAGCCGGAGGAACGATCACCATACGCGCCGAGGAAGATGCGCTGGCCTGCCACATCTCCGTCAGTGACGACGGGCCCGGTATATCCGAGGAGGACCTTCCCCACCTCTTCGAGCGTTTTTATCGTGGCGCCGGATCGAAGGAAGGCGAGGGTTTTGGCGTGGGACTCGCACTTGCCCGCTCGCTCATCTCGGGGCAAGGCGGTACGCTGCGCGCCGCAAACGTTCTGGGCAAGGATGGCAAGCCCATCGGTGCCGTCTTCGAAATCGCCTTTCCCAAAATCCGCGTCTGACGTGCGCCGCATGCCCAGCTTACAAAGCCGTAATGTGCGCGTCATGGCAGAGTTGGGCAGCGCGTTCATACTCGATGCAGTCCGGAAATCCGAAATGAGACAGCGTCCCTGAGCAACTGTCTCATTTCACAAAGGGAGGAAGCAACCATGGACATCCTCAAGGTCAGCAACCTGACGAAGGTCTACGGTAAGGGAGCGCAGACGACATGCGCGCTGGATGACGTCTCGTTCTCGATTCCAGAAGGTCAGTTCGTCGCCATCGTGGGTGCATCGGGATCGGGCAAGTCGACGCTCTTGCATCTCATCGGCGGAGTGGACCGCCCCACATCGGGCACCGTCGAACTCAACGGCACGAACATCTACGCGCGCACGGACGAGCAACTCGCCGTGTTCCGACGTCGCGAGGTAGGGCTCGTCTACCAGTTCTACAACCTCGTGCCCATACTCAACGTAATCGAGAACATCACCCTTCCCGTCGCCCTCGACGGACGCAACGTGAACGAGGAGCGCCTCACGTCGCTCATGCGCACCCTGGGACTGGAGGGCTAC
>CABURF010000334.1 GCA_902493755.1 uncultured Coriobacteriia bacterium | reverse complement strand
CGATAGCGAAACTCGGCGCCGTGGGGTTGAGGCGCGCGATGTGCTCGTCGAAGAGCGTCTTGTCGAAGGTGAAGGCTGGCATCACGTCGATCTTGTTGAGGATGATGGCGTCGGCTACTTGGAACATCCCCGGGTATTTGAGCGGCTTGTCATCGCCTTCGGGCACGGAGAGAATCATCATCTTGATGTCTTCACCCAGATAAAAGTCCGCAGGACACACAAGATTGCCGACGTTCTCGATGAAGATGAGGTCGATGTTGTCGAGGTCGAGCACGTCGAGTGCGCGGCGTAGCATGTCGCTTTCCAGATGGCAGGCACCGGCCGTGTTGATCTGCACGGCGGGAATTCCCATGGCCTTGATAGTCTGCGAGTCGACATCGCTCGCGATATCACCCTCGATAACGGCGATGTTGTACTTATCGCGCAACGCGTTGATGGTTGCCACGATGGTCGACGTCTTGCCCGATCCGGGGCTTGCCAGCACGTTGACCATGTAGACGCCCTTTTCGTCGAGCAAGGCGCGGTTTGCCGCAGCGCCCTCGTCGTTCTTGTTCAGAATCTTCGTTTCCAGGTCGATGTGAGCCATGTCATGTCCCCTCTGTTTTTCAGACGGCAGAGACACTAGCGCAACGGAGGGACTGGGACAAGGGGACAGGTTATTTGTCCCAGTCTAGCTCCCCGATACA
The DNA here is from genome assembly GCA_902493755.1 of uncultured Coriobacteriia bacterium. Lineage (GTDB taxonomy): Bacteria > Actinomycetota > Coriobacteriia > Coriobacteriales > QAMH01 > QAMH01. The sequence goes on along the minus strand of CABURF010000334.1, from coordinate 964 downwards.
TCCTCGTCGTCGGGTGTCTCGATTTCCATGGACGCGACTTCGAGCTCGCGGCCCGCTATGAGCATGGTTGCTGCGGAATCGCAGGTGGGACAGTGGTTGTGAAAGCGATCGTGCTCGAACTCGTTACCGCAGTCGAGACATTTCGATCGCGGACTCACGAAGTCCATCACGAGCACGCAGCCGTCAAGCAGAGGGTCGTCCTCAGAAAGCGCCTCGAAGGCAAACTCCATCGCTTCGGGTACGACCATCGTCATCTCGCCAATCGTGAGCTTGATGTTTGTGATCTTAGTCGCGCCGTTTTGACGCGCGACGGGAATGACCGAGTCGAATATTCCCTGAACGAGCGAGAGTTCGTGCATTATGCAGCCATCTCCGCTTCTTCCTCGGCGCGCTGGCGCTTGATTCTGCGCGACAGCGCGATGCGTGCGGCAGCGAGAGACACCTCGTAGAGCGCGAGAAGCGCGGCGAACATGATGCCCATCGTCACGGGAGAGGCGTCTGGGGTGACGACAGCGGCGATTACGAGCAGGCCAACGTAGATGCCACGCCAACTCGCACGCATCTTCTTGTACGGCACGATGTTGAACAGGATGAGAAAGAACACCACAAGAGGCAGCTCGAACGCAAGGCCAAAGGCAAGTTCGAACAGGATGATGTAGTGCAGGTAGTCAGTTGCCTGGGGCAGAATCTGACCGATTGACATGCTTTCGTTCGTGAGGAACTGGAACGCCGGGCTCAGGCAGAAGCAGTAACAAAACCCCATGCCGAGCACGTAGAGCGCAACGGCAACGAAAAACGTCGGCAGCACATAGCGACGCTCGTTGGGACGCAGCGCGGGCAGGAAGAACGCGAGTAGCTCCCAGAAGATGAGCGGACTGCACACGAGAACGGACATGAAGAGTGCCACGCGGAACTTCAGCGAAAAGCCTTCGAAAGCGCCGGTCACATAGACTTCTTGCACATA
>CABURF010000333.1 GCA_902493755.1 uncultured Coriobacteriia bacterium | reverse complement strand
CGGGAATGGCTCGACGATGGCATTACCGTCAACGTCGTCTGCGCACGGGCGGCGACCGCGCAGTTCGAGCGTTGGGCACGCGAGTTCCCCGATGCACAAGGCGAGGCGCTCTCGTCTCTGGGATGTGATGCGCTCTCCACGTCATATGATAGTCTCGTGGATACGTGCCTCTTTCTCGTGGATGAGGCGGGACATCATGTCACGGGCCAGGTGCTCGAGGCATCGTAGATTTGAGGGGCTGATTGCATGAAGTTCGTATCGTGGAACGTCAATGGCCTGCGTGCCGTTGCCAAGAAGGGCTTCGACGATATCTTCCGCGCATTTGACGCGGACATCTTCGCCATACAGGAGACCAAGCTCCAGGAGGGGCAATCTCCGCTCGATTACGATGACTACTACGAGTATTGGAGCTATGCGGAAAAGAAGGGGTATTCGGGTACGGCTGTCTTCTCGAAGGTCGAGCCCCTTGCCGTCTTCCACGGTATCGGCGATAGTCGCTTCGACTGCGAGGGACGCACCGTCACGCTCGAGTTCGAGAGCTTCTACTTCGTCTGCGTCTACACGCCCAACGCACAGCACGAGCTCGCACGTATCGACTACCGCTGCGATTTCGAGGACTGCTTCCGTGAGTACCTGACTGGGCTTGCAGCGAAGAAGGGCGTTGTGGTCTGCGGTGACATGAATGTGGCGCACGAGCCCATCGACTTGGCGCGTCCCAAGGAGAATATCGGCAACGCCGGCTTTTCCGACGAGGAGCGCGGCAAGTTCGATGAGCTCTTGGCAAGCGGCTTCGTCGATACCTTTCGCCTCGTTCATCCCGATATTACAGACGCTTACTCCTGGTGGAGCTATCGCATGAAGGCCCGCGAGCGTAATGTCGGGTGGCGCATCGACTACTTCCTCGTGAGTAACGGGCTTGAGGATGCCGTGGTCGAGGCAGACATCGAATCCGATATCTTCGGTAGCGACCATTGTCCCGTCTCCCTCGTACTCGATATTGACGAGTAGGCATCAGCATATGTCTACAGCCCCGCGGCATTATCTGTCTGCGGTATCATGTGTCCATGGGTAGCTCGATGGACACGCTCTTCAGCGAAGTAGATGGGCAGACGCGCTTTGCGGCGGCTCCGCTTGCCGTGCGCATGCGTCCGCGCACGCTCAACGAGATTGTCGGCCAGGAAGATGCGGTAGGCAAGGATACCTGGCTCAGGCGCGCGATTGCCAACGACACGCTTTCCTCGGTCATCCTCTTCGGGCCTGCGGGTACGGGCAAGACCTCCATCGCGCATGTCATCGCCAATTCCACGAACGCCGCCTTTGTCGAGGTCTCGGCCGTCTCGGGTACGGTGGCAGACCTGCGGCGCGAGATCAAGGCGGCAGAGGAACGGCTCCTTGCCTTCAAGCGTCGCACCATCCTCTTCATCGACGAGATTCACCGCTTCTCGCGCTCGCAACAGGACGCCCTGCTGCATGCCGTCGAAGATCGCATCGTAATCCTGGTTGGCGCAACGACGGAGAATCCCTTCTTCGAGGTCAACTCGGCGCTTATCTCTCGTTCGCGCATCGTCGAGCTCAAGCCCATCGGCAATCATGGCATCAAGATGCTCGTAAAGCGTGCGCTCGAGGACGAGCGTGGCCTTGCCGACGAGTACGAGATTACCGATGATGCGCTCAATGCCAT
>CABURF010000332.1 GCA_902493755.1 uncultured Coriobacteriia bacterium | reverse complement strand
CATCGGCGTCATGTTCGTCTACTGCTTCCTGACCTGCCCAACCAGCGCGTGGTTGACGGTCATCCTGTACGGCTTCTTCTCGCTCGGCCCCGTGTTCGTGGATGTTCTGCACGGCGAGGAGCAACGCGAGTCGCGCATGGACGTCATCGGCATCTCGTTCATCCTGCGTGGCATTCTCTTGCTTGTCGCCTTCATCGCAGGCATGGTGTTCTTCAACTCCCTCGACATTGCGCTCATTCTCATGACGGTGAGCACCTATCTCGTCATCGCGCTCTTCGATGGTATGGCCTTCCTGAAGGTCACGCACAAGCCGCTTAAGCCGGCTTTCGACTTCGTGGCGATACGCACGCTCTTCGTGAAATGCCTACCGCTCGTCGTGGCGTCCTTTTTCTGCTGGGCCGTCCCCGCCATTCCGCGGCAGGCGCTCAACGACGTGATGGGGGAGTGGTTCCTGGGCATCTACTCCTCGGTTGCCGCGCCCGTGCTCATCGTGCAGATGTGCGCGCAATATATCTATGCGCCGCTTCTGACCCGTTTCGCCGAGTATCTCAAGGCAGGTGACATGCGTGGTTTCCTGAGGCTTGTCTTCAAGGTCTCGGTGGCTATCTTCGCGCTTGCGCTTGTCTTCGGATTATTCTTCGCGTTCGTGGGCGAGCCCGTGCTTGTGCTCATCTTTGGCTCGAGCATCGCACCTTACGCGTACCTGATCGTGCCACTCGTGCTTTGCACGGTCATGACCGCCTATGTCTGGTTCTTGGGTGACGTGCTCATCACGATGCGGCGCAATCGGGAGAATCTTGCCGGCTATGCCATCTCGTTCGTGCTTATTCTCGCGAGCATGTACCCCATGATTCATGCGTTCGAGATGAACGGCGTGAGCTTCGCCATCATGCTCGCATACGGCGCGTCGATTCTGTTCTTTCTCGGATGCATGCTGCTTGACGCGAAAAAGCGCTCGACTGCACCTGGCGAGTAGACGCGGCGCTGCCATTTCGAGCGGAGCAAGCGCCCCTTTGTCATTTCGAGCGAAGCGAAGCGAAGTCGAGAAATCTCGAGGGAGATCTCTCCATTCCGCGGCCTATCGGCCGCTCCAGTCGAGATGACAAAGGGCACCCTATCGGGCCGCTCCAGTCGAGATGACAAATCTCTTGTCGCATTCCTCGCTTCCAGCTATTACCAGCAGACAAGGCCTTTCTTGAACCCTTCCGTGCAGTAATGCTTGTAGTAAGCGGCAAGGTCATCGCCAAACTTCTCTTTGAGCCCTGGATTGTTGTTCATGTAGGCTCGCACGTCAAAGTTACGTGCTGTTTTCCCGCTGTACTTCTCGTCATGAATGCCAATCGTAGCAAAGTGCTCCAATGCCCTGCCCGAGGTGGTGATTCCGAGCTTTCTGAGCTCGGGGTTTTGCTCGAGATAGTATTGGTAGTCGAACACGTAGCCGTAATCGAATCCGTTGTACCAACGGGTCGTGCGCGCTTGCTGACCAAGAGCCGCGCTACCGAGAAGCCTGACGTTCTCGTCAAACCAATCCAAACGCCATCCGAGCCATTTTTGGAAGAACTCGACGTTGAGCGCCCATGTCTCGAAGGGTTCGGCCTGGAAGGTGAACGAAGTGACGCCGAAGGGGATTTCGTTCATGCGCTGCGAGGCGGCAATGGTCTTGGCGTAGGTGCTTATGGAAT
>CABURF010000331.1 GCA_902493755.1 uncultured Coriobacteriia bacterium | reverse complement strand
CCCAGGTGAAGTCTGCCATCCTGCTTGCAGGCATGCGTGCGCAGGGAATGACTTCTGTCACGGAGCCCTCGAAAAGTCGTGATCATACGGAGTTGCTCTTGCCTGCCTTCGGCGTCGATGTCGAGGTGAATGGCCTCACGGCATCTGTCAAAGGTCCCGCACACATGCATGCGCATGACATGTCCGTTCCTGGCGATCCCTCCTCGGCTGCCTTCGTAGCTGTTGCCGCCGCACTTTGTCCTGGCTCCGATGTCACTCTCGAGCAGATCGCGCTTAATCCGACGCGTACGGGCGCTTTCGAGGTACTACGTCGCATGGGAGCTATGCTTGCGTACTTAAATGATCATACGGAGGGACGCGAACGAGTGGGTAACGTGCATGTTGCCTATACGCCGCAGCTCGCTGCGACTCGTGTTCTGCCGAATGAGATTCCCACGCTCATCGATGAGATACCCATTCTCGCTCTTGCCGCGGCGCTGGCATGTGGCGAGACGGTGTTCAAGTCGTGCGGCGAGCTGCGCGTGAAGGAATGCGATCGCATGACGGCTATCATCGAGGGCCTTGCCGTTTTCGGCGTTACGGCTTTTGCCGATGGGGACGACTTACATATCATGGGTTTAGCCGGCGACCTTTCTGGCATGCCTCCCCATGTTTCGCTTCCGACGTATGGTGATCACCGTCTTGCGATGACTTGGCATCTTGCAGCCGAGCTCTTCGGCGTCGATGTCGAGCTGGATGACGTCGAATGCGTCTGTGTCTCGTGGCCTGATTTCTTTACCGATATGGAGAGCCTGAAACACTGAGATGATACACTGGCCACACGTCAGATGAGCTAAGGAGCAGCTTGTGATTATTGCTATCGACGGGCCTGCGGGTTCCGGCAAATCAACCATTGCCAAGCGCGTCGCACGCGTGCTCGGCTTTCATTATCTTGACACGGGCGCTATGTACCGTTGCATTGCTCTCTACGCTATCGAGCACGGTATCGGCTTTGACGATGCCGCTGCACTCGAACCCATCGCGCGCGAAGTCCCCATCGTCTTCTCGCACGAGCCGGGCAATCCCGTTGCCAGCGGTGTCTCCTTCGATGGTGTCGATGTGACGGCTGCGATTCGCACGCCCGAGGTCGATAAGGCCGTCAGTCCAGTGTCGGCCATCCTCGAAGTACGCACGGCACTCGTGGAGCAGCAGCGACGCATCGCCGCGCATGATGACATCGTGATGGAGGGTCGCGATATCGGAACGGTCGTCTTTCCCAATGCGGACCTCAAGATTTTCCTGACGGCAAGCCCCGAGGAACGCGCACGTCGCCGTGCGTTGCAGAATGCCGAGCGTGGCTTTGGCGATACGGACCCGGCAATCATACTCGCTAACCTCATTGCTCGCGACAAGGCCGATAGCACGCGTGCCGCCTCGCCGCTCAAACCGGCAGACGATGCCAGCGAACTCGATACGACGGACATGAGCATCGACGAGGTGTGCGATACGATCGTGGAAATGGCTCGCGAGGCGCGCTCATGAAGACGCTTGACGAGATATTCGATTCGGGCATCTGGGTCCCCAAGGGCAAACTGCATAACTGGTTTGTCTACGTCGCGGCCTACTTCATACGTCCCATACTCAAGGCGTGCTTTCGCTGGAAGATACGCGGCGCCGAGAACCTCGAGGCGATTGGCGACGAGC
>CABURF010000330.1 GCA_902493755.1 uncultured Coriobacteriia bacterium | reverse complement strand
GTTCCGGGAAACCAGAGGCGCAGCAGCTTCGCAGAATTCGCATTCAGGGCCGCGACGCCCGTTCCCATGAAGAAGCTGGCGATGAACAGTCCCCAGTAATCGACGACGAAGCAGCGGGCCAAGGCCCCGGCAGCTGCGATGCCAAAGGCTGCCAGGAAGACCTTGCCGAGACCGATTCGGTCAGCAAGAACGCCACCAGCAATACACAGCAACACGCCCGAGAAATAAGGAATGGACATGATCATCGAAAAGGCCATGGGCTCACACTGGTATTCTTGCATGACCAACAGGGCTGCTCCACCCGGTATGATGAACGAGAACTGTAGAGCGATGAGCAGGATGGTCATACCAATCAAGATGGCCCATCGCCATGGAAGCAGTTTTTCCTCTTGCATCTTTCCCTCCTAGATATGGTATTGAGGGATCCGCCTCACCCAGCGCGACGCCCTCTTGACTTCTTTTCTCATGGGTTTAGCCGGCCATCTTTCAGGCCAGCCAAACCCTTGAGAAATCGTGCGGTAGTACCCAGACATGCTCTCTTCACGCTTCGATTCGGAAGCTGGTCGCAAGCTCGCGATGCAAAGAGACATTACCACCGCTAGCGCGGGAATATCACCATCTGAGCTTTCGTCTCAGCCTCTGCCTTCTTTGCCTTGGCCGTCAGTTCCTCGACAGGACCGTAGACCATGACACCTGTCTGGCAATGGTGAACGCATGTCGGCAATTTGCCCATCTTGACGCGATCGGCACACAGGTCGCACAGATGCGTTGGAATCGGAAGGTAATTGAACTCCCACTTGCCGTCCGATGTCTGATGTGGACCACTTTGGAGCACGCGGATGCCAAAATCACCCTTGGGCATGTCGTGTTCCTTCTTGCAGGCAACCTCGCATGCATGGCATCCCGAGCAGTACTCGTAGTCGATCATCAGACCGTATTCGCCTCTGGTCATTGCATTTCCTTTCTCTTCGCTACGTCGCTACTTGATGCCGTCATAGAAGCTCGGCGTATCGGTCTTGTGAGATGGACCATGGCTGTATCCGCTTCCGCGAGTGACCTGGTAGGTCGGCTGGTTCTCGGTAGCCATGTTCTCGACCGTGGCGGGATAGACCTTTGCGATGGAGCACTTGATCGGTGCGCCGTAACCGCTCTGGCCGTTCTCGCACATGGGGATGAGGTTGTTCGGATTGCAGTCGAACACACCGAACAGCTCGGGCTCCTCGGCCTTTTTTTCCGGGAACCACCAGCCGTGCTCGGTCGAGATGACGCGCGGATCGAGCGTTGAGTTGTAACGCGCTACCTGACGGCACTTGCCCATCTGGTTCTCGATCCAAGCCCACTGGCCCTCGGCAATACCGTACTTTGCCGCAGTGTCGGGATGGATGTCGAAATATGGGACAGGATGCAGTTCGCGGCTCGTCGTGTCAGGCTGACGCCACTCGGAGTGGAAGCGTTTGCCGGTCGTAAGCACGAGCGGGTACTCTTCGGCCAGACCCGGCGTGCTATAGGGACTCGAAGGCGGCTCCTCGTAGAAGGGTAGCGGATCCGTATCCCACGCGTCGAAGAGAACGGGAGCCAGCTCGTACAGACCCGTCACCGTGGCAAATCCGGGTTGGCCGTCGGGGCGCAGCAGGCCTTCCTTGTACTTGTAGTAACGGAACGGGTGGTAATGCCATCCGCCAGCTTCCTCGAG
>CABURF010000329.1 GCA_902493755.1 uncultured Coriobacteriia bacterium | reverse complement strand
GAAGTCTAACCTTGCCGTCGAGCGCTTCGTCGATCGTGTGGATCAGCGCCTCGCGGTCGCGGTTGAGCGTACCGCCGAGGGGGAGGTAGTTCGACGCGTGGTTCGAGCGGAAGATGCTGCCGTCGGAGTCGATGTGCTCCAAAAAGAGGCGTGTTTCACGCATCAGCTCGGGCGGCTCCATCATCTTGAACTCGCCGCTCGCGATCCAGTCGTGCAGCGGCGTGCCCGAGTAGACGCGAAGCGTCAAAAACGCGATATAGTCGGGCTTCATGCGGGAAACGGCCTTCGCCGTGTCGATGGCGTGGGCCTGCCAGTCGCCGTTCGAGCCCGCCATGCCGTTGATGGCCGTGACGGAGGTGGCGATGCCCGCCTGCTTGCAGCGGATGGCGTTTAAGACGATCTCCTCGGCAGTAACGCCCTTGCAGAACTTTTTGAGAAGCTCCTCGTTGCCGCTCTCAAGGCCGATATACACGATGCCGAGGCCGTGCTCGCGCAGCGTACGCAGCTCGTCGTCCGTCTTGCGCATGATGGCCTTGGTCGTTGCGTAAGCCGCAACGCGCTTGCAGGTGGGGAAATGGTCGCAGATATAGTCGAGAACGGTCAGAAGATAGTCCATCGGCAGGATCAGCGCGTCGCCGTCGGCTAAAAAGATCTTCTCGATATAGCGCCCGTAGGCGCGTGCCTCGTCGAGGTCGGAGAGCACCTGCTCAATGGGGTTGATGGAGAACTTTTTGTCCTTGTACATCGTGCAGAACGCACATTTGTTGTGGCTGCACCCGAGCGTGCACTGCACGATGAGGCTGCGCGCCTCGCTGGGGGGACGGTAAACGGCTCCCGAATAATGCATCAGGGTTCCTCCTTACAAAATCAGCCGAGCTTGGCCTGGCACTTGTCCATGAAGCGATCCACGGTGATGACGGCGCGCTGGTGCGTGCCCTCGCCGATGAGGCCGGCGGTGTCGGTCGCGGTGGCCTTGAAGTCGACCATCTTGCCGTTTGCGGAAATGTCCGTGACCTCGACGGTAACGGTGATCTCCATGCCAACGGGCGAGGGGGAGACATGGGAGACCTCGACCTTGGTGCCGACGGTGCTCTTACCCTCGGGCAGCTCCTGCTGGAGATAGGTGAAGGCGGCGTTTTCGACCATCGCGACGAGATACGGCGTGCCAAACACCGGCAGACCGCCGCTGCCGAGCGCGGCAGCGGTCATGTCTTCCGTGACAACTTTCTTGACGGTAAAAGTATCTCCGATTTTCATCTTAAAAAACTCCTTTACGATATTACTTGGCAGCTTTGACCTTGATCCAGAGCTTGCTCAGCTCACGCATGAGCACCTGGTTGTCGTGGAACATCTCGTCCTTGTCGTAGCCGCTGCGGGGAAGGTAGGCGGCATTGTCCGCGTAGAGATCCTCAGACGAGGTCATCTCTTCAAACACTTCCGCGTTGGGAGAAGTATAACCTACCGTTTCGGTGTTGTCAAACGCGGCTTCATAGGTGAGCATGTAGTTGATGAACTCGTGGGCGAGCTTGGGATTCTCGGCATTTTGGGGAATGACCATGGCATCGCACCAGATGTTCGTGCCCTGGGAGGGCATATAGAAGCTCATGTCTTCGTTTTCATCAAGCACCACGGCCGCGTCGCCGGAGTAGACAACGGCGATGTCCTTGTAGCCGTTCATCATGCCGTCGATGACCTCGTCGGTGA
>CABURF010000328.1 GCA_902493755.1 uncultured Coriobacteriia bacterium | reverse complement strand
TGCGGGTGACCGCATCTTCGGCACGAAATAGGGAGGGCCCATGGTTCATATAACGGACGACGAATTCGAGGGGCTTGTCCAGGAAGCGTTGGACTCCATGCCCGATCAGTTCATGGAAGACATGGAGAACGTCGCGGTGGTCATCGCCGACGAACCCACCGAAGACGAGCTCAATCGCATCGATGATGACGGTAAACCGGCCGGCACCTGGTATGGCGAGGAGATTCTAGGCCTCTACAGTGGTGTGCCCCTCACCGAGCGCTACTACGACGACATGGACGGCGGTTTCCCGGACGTCATCACCATCTTCAAAGGACCGCACGAGCGTTGCTTTGCCACGCGCGAGCAGATTGCCGAGGAGGTGCGCAAGACCGTCATCCACGAGATCGGCCATCACTTCGGTCTCGATGACGCGCGTCTTCACGAGATGGGGTACTAGAACTCCGGTCCTCTCGGCCGCTGCCTCTATGCCGTGATGAGGGTGCCGCCCTCGCCGTGCAGCGCCTCGGCGGCGTGCTCGAGCGAGGCGATGAGGGTCCGGCCGCCAGAATCCTTCTTGACTGGCGCGCCCTCGGCTTTGGAGAGCATCCACCCAGGGCGATAACGATGCGCTTGCCCATCAAATCGGCCTGGTTCACGGTGCACCCTCCCCTCTCTCTGAGGTGAATTAGTCTCCGAAAAATATACTCCATTCTCCTTGTCATTTCGACCGAAGTGCCGGGCTAGAGCATGCGTTATTCCCGCTTATTGACAGGTGCAACCGACAGTTGCGGCCGATAAAATGCAAATTGACTACGAGAGATGCTAGTGCAACCAGGGCGTAAACCGTATGTTTGGCGAGAGGAAAACGCATGACACCAAAACGAAGGGAACCACGCATGAACGTCGAAATCGCGCAGCGTCTTGCAGCCATGCGTCGCGAGAAGGGCTATAGCCAAGAGGAACTTGCCAACAGACTCGGGCTCTCGCGCCAGGCCGTTTCGAAATGGGAGCGAGCCGAATCATCGCCCGACACGGGGAACCTTATCGCGTTGGCCGATCTCTACGGCGTGACACTCGACGAGCTCGTGCGCGTAGATGTCGATATCAGCGATGATGTGCGCTTCGAGGAAGCTGACAAGGAAGCAGCAAGCGAAGTGACCGCCGAGACGATTACGGCGGCGGCCGAAAGCGCGGCAGCAACAGCGGCCCGCGCCGAGGCAGCTGCGCGTGTGCACGAGCTGAAGGATGAGCTGAAGGACGCCGTGGCGCAGGCGGCGGCCGATGCGCAACCCAAAGCGCCCGATACGCCACAGCCGCCACCGCCCGATCCAAAGACGCGCTATACGCCGCAGGCCCCAGAAGGCCCGTCAGTGTCCGGACACCCTGCACGCAGTCCCTGGGCGACCTTTCCGTACCCCGTTGCCTGCGTGATCATTTACCTGATTATCGGCTTCGTGTTTGGCTGGTGGCATCCGGGATGGGCCATCTTCCTCACGATTCCCATCTACTACTGGATAGTGCGTGTTGTCGAGGATGACCCCAATTGGCAGGCGTCCCATGACGACACGTCCTCGAGGGGCTGATGACCATGACACGATTGACCAATGCCTCATATGTGAAGATAGGCCTTCTTGTACTCCTGGCCATCGTGCTGTGCGGTGGTATCGTTAGCTGCTCCGCGCGTTGCACGCCAAGCTATGACTTCGACTATTCCTACGATGACGTCACCATGCGCGAGACCGGC
>CABURF010000327.1 GCA_902493755.1 uncultured Coriobacteriia bacterium | reverse complement strand
CAAAAGCAACCTCAAGAAGTACGCGAAGTTCTAAAGCGACACTCAGACTCGGCAGTCGCACAGGGGTGGCCCTTAGGGGCCACCCCTTTTTTGAATCCCCTGAGATCTCTCGACTCCGCTCACTAGCGTTCGCTTCGCTCGAGATGACAGGGGAGATCAATCGTCGCTTATCCCAAGCAACTCGATCTCGTACTCGAGCGTTTTGCCTGCAAAGGGATGATTGAAATCGACTTGGATGAAGTCCTTTGTCGCCTTTGTGCAGATGGCCGGAATCCTGCGCTGAGACACCGGATTGACCCAACTGCCCACGAAGCCTTCGTAGATGTCGTCGCCATTGGGAAAGTCACGTCGCAGAAAACGCTGCACGCCGGCCGGATCATGCTCTCCGTAGGCTTTCTCAGGCTCGATTACGACGGTGCGCACCTCGCCAATCTCCATGTCATAGAGCGCCTCGTCAATGCCGCGTATGACCTCGCCCACGCCCATGCGAATGGTTGTGGGCTCATCCCAGCAGATGTCTTCGGGCTGCTGACCCTGCACGCCACCTCGATAACGCACATGCGCCGTCTTCCCTGACCGCTCGATATTAGGAAGCGCCATAAAGACCTCCTTGCAGGGACGGAGTGCCCCTTTCAGCGACACTCCGTCCTCGATTCTAGTCCCTCAGCTTTTCGTATGGTTTGTAGACTGGCGTGAAAATGACCTGACGTCGCTGTCCGTCCATCTTCTGCGCAAGCTCGGTGACTGGCCCGTAATACATCACGTTGGCAAGGCAGTGATGTACGCAGATGGGCTCTCGGCCGCGGCTCGTGCGATCGATGCACAAGTCGCACAGATCTGTCGGCACCGGAATCTTGTTCCAGTTGTAGTGGCCGGGCTCAATCTCCCATGGGCCATCATCAAGCACACGGATGCCCCATTTGCCCACGGGATAATCGTGCTCTTCCTTGCACGAGACCTCACATGACTGGCAACCCGTGCAGAGTTCGTAATCGATAAGCAGTCCCATTGCTTCCATGGCTACCTCAACTCCCCAAATTTATCCTGGATAAGCTGCATGTCCGTATCAAAGTTCTCATCCGTGCCTTCGATATTGCAGAGCATGCATTTGAACGGTGCGCCGAAGCCCAGCTTGCCAACATGGAAATTCGGGATGAGGTTGTTGATATTCGAGCGGTACACGCCGTAGTTATGCGGCGCATTGCCGTCCTCCTCCGGGAACCACCAGCCGTGCTGCGCATGAATCACATCGGGCTTCACGGACACCGTCAGCTTTGCCTTGAGGTAGGCCTCGCCAAACTGGTTGTGCACGCGACACCATTGCCCATCGACGATGCCAAGCTTCTTGGCCGTCTCGGGGTTAATCTCCACGAGTGGGTTAGGGTTCAGCTCGCGCAGGCGCGGAATCTGACGATGCTCCGAGTGGAAGAACGCGTAAGTACGCGCACCAGTCGTGAGCACGAAGGGATAATCCTTCAGGAGTTCCGGCGTGCTGATGGGACTGAAATCGGGTTCCTCGTAGTACGGAAGAGGATCGTCGCCAAACTGCTGGAACCCAAGGTTATAGAGCTCGACGCGGCCAGTCGGCGTGTTGAAGCCAGGTGCGCCGTCGGGACGCATCAGGCCCTTCTCGTACTTGTAGTACTCATTCTTGCTCTGGATGCACACCTGCTCCCGCAATTCCTCGAACGCGCGGCTCTTGCCAAAGCGCAGAAATTGCAGCAGAT
>CABURF010000326.1 GCA_902493755.1 uncultured Coriobacteriia bacterium | reverse complement strand
GCACGCCCATGCCGGCAAAGACCTCCGCGCGCGTCACGGAAAACCTCTCGTTCTTCCAAAACCAGATGGCTGCCGACGACTTCGACGCCCAGACGCTCTGGCGCGGCCTGAAGGGGCTCTTTGCCATCACTGCGCAAGTCGATGACGCCGACCAAGCCCAGAGCATCTTCGAGGGCCTCAACTCGAAGGGCTACCCGCTTACCATCGCCGACCTCGTGCGCAATTACCTGCTGCTCACCGAGTCTCATGACGAACAGGAACGCCTCTACAGGGAGTATTGGGAGCCGATGGAGGGGCTCTTCGTGCCCGATCCCGGATCGCTGCGCCTCGATAACGCCATCAAGGGCTGGCTGTCGGTACGTTTCCCGCGCACGCGCATGAGGAGCACCGAGACCGTGTATAGCGGCTTCAAGCAATACGTCGAGGACGAGTACGACGGGACGAAGGAAGACCTGTTGCACGAGCTGCGCGGCTTTTGTCTCGTGTGGGCCGAGAACTACCGCTATCACGCGGTCAAAAAGTTCAAGTCCTCCTATGACTGGGCCCGCAACGGCGCACCGACACTCACGGCAAACTACAAGCTCAAGCCCGCGAGCAACCCGGAGTACGCCGAGCGCGTGCGCAAGGAGCTCAAGTCCGTCGACACGAACATGTAGAAGGAGGCCAGCATGATAGTAAGCGAGCAGAGACTTCTCGAGTTCATGGGCATGCCAGACGTCCAGTTCGTCATTCCCGTCTACCAGCGCGTCTACTCGTGGACCGAGCGCCAATGCGAGGAGCTCTGGGCAGACCTACAGCGTGCGGGCTCGACCGGCAAGGCGCACTTCATCGGCACGATCCTCTACATCGAGGAGGACGGCCAAGATGCCCCAACGCGACGGCTCGACCTCATCGACGGACAGCAGCGCATGGCGACGCTCACCTTGCTGCTACTAGCCTTCCGCAATGCTTCTCGCGATGGAAAGGTCAAGGACGCAGGCGTCACCGCCGACGACATCGACGCTCGCTTCCTGCACGGGCATGATGGCGAAACGCCTACGCCCAAGCTGCTGCTCTCGCGAAGCGACCGCAACACGCTTGCCGCACTCGTCGATGGTGGCGAGCTTCCCGACGAGGACGAGCTGTCCACGTACCTGACCGACAATCTAGCCTTCTTCGAGAGGCAGCTGGCACGACCCGGAGTCGCCGCCGACGTGTGGACGGGGCTCCAGGGCCTCTATGCGATTGCCGCGCAGGTCGAGCCCGGAGATCAGCCCCAGCTCGTGTTCGAGAGTCTGAACTCCAAGGGCATGCCTCTGCGACCTTCCGACCTCATCCGCAACCTGCTCTTCGTCCACTTCGGCTACGACGAGCAAGTGCGTCTATACAAGCAGTACTGGGATCCCATCGACACGCTCTTTGCCAACGATCCCGAGGGCACGCGCCTCAACGCCGCACTGCACGGATGGCTCGTGAAGCACGCACCCAAACTGCTCGTACGCGACAAGAACGAGATCTACGATGCTTTCAAGGCCTACGTGCGCAACATGCATAGCGATAACCTCGAAGACCTGCTCAAGAGCATCAACCGCTACTGCACGGACTTTGCGGCCGACCCCACATCGCCCGGCGCAAAGAAGTCGATGGACTGGGCCATGGGCAAGCGCGAGGGGCTCATCTCGGAGCGCAAGCTGTTTGGCGACTAGCTCTCCACCTAGCACTTGGATACGGTCGGGTGATAGCTCCCGCAAAA
>CABURF010000325.1 GCA_902493755.1 uncultured Coriobacteriia bacterium | reverse complement strand
AAACCGCTCAAGGACTTCATGTACGAAAGCAACAAGGGCAGGGATTTCTTCTTCGTCTCCACGAGAGACGAGGCTGTTGCCGCGCTCGCGAAGAGCCGCTGATAGGGAGCGCAAGGCGAGGCTTACGCAGAGACAGGGGCACCGTATTCACGCCGCATGGCGGCCTCGGTGACGACCCATTGCTTCCCGTATTTCCTCGCATCCACGCCCGAGACGAGCTTGCCGTATGAGATGGCCTTGCGCAGCGTCGACTCGCTCAAGCCCCAGAGTTCGGTGGCGTCTGCGAATGATATGAGACCATCGAACGGTGTCTCCTCCGTCACACCGTTCTCCCACAACTCGTCACAGGATAGGTCGATGTCATCGTTCCATACGATGCCGTACCCACCGACATCGACCTCGACGTTACCGAAGACGTCGGGATCTTGCAGCACCTTGAACGCGTCGAACCTGCTGAGCAGCGGCGCGACGTCATAGACCTTGGTAGCTCCGTTGGCGAAAATCACGCTGAGCCGCATATCGGGAAGCGGATACACCTCCTTCACCTTATGGAACATCGTACGCCTCCTCCCCTATGCCAACGGGTCGAGCTTCCTGAACTCTTGCGTTTCCCACATCTCAAGTAACTCGCTTCTGTGTATCACAATCCACTCTCTGACCAAATCGGATGCCCTTGCAGGCAACCCTCCGTCAATCAACGTTCCAGTCCTGATATCAAATGCTCCGGCATCCTCCCCGTATATTGCATGGACATGCGGAGGATTATGCTCCGACTGGAGAAAGTACATCTTGATGGCGATTCCGTAAAACCTCGCAAGCGTCGGCATGACAGTGCTTCATCTCCTAGCAGTATATCACGATACCGTGATATATAACAATTAGACCTTACGTCTAATACGTATGCGAACTAACCATTTAATCGGCCCGTTGCGTCACTCAAGAATTGTATGCACAGGGTGAGACATGAATAATCGGAGCATCGTCGGAGCAGGACTTCTCTTGCGGCTTCCCCCAGCTCGTGCCCCGTACCAAACATTGTCACATGCAAAACATCGTCGCATTCGGTATCGTTTCATCATATCAAGCGATTGCATACGCACGCGGATGCGTCCAGGAAGGATGACCATGCAGAAACCGAACGAAGTCCCCACCGTCTCCCCCACCGCGCACGTGGCGACCAACGCGACCGTCATCGGCGACGTCACCATCGGCGACGAGTGCTGCGTCCTGTTCAACGCAACCATCCGGGGTGACTGCGATAGCTTCGTGAGGCTAGGCGAGCGCACGAACGTGCAGGAGGGCGCCTGCCTGCACGTGAGTCACGACGCGCCCACGATCATCGGCCATGACGTAACCATCGGTCATGCCGCGGTCGTGCACGGCTGCACCGTCGGCGACCACTCGCTCATCGGCATGGGGGCCACGGTGCTCGACGGCGCCGTGATTGGGAATCACTGCCTTGTCGGGGCCGGAGCGCTCGTGACGGGCACGGCGCGCATCCCGGACGGCATGCTCGTCGTCGGAGCGCCCGCACGGGCAAAGCGCCCCCTGACCGACGAGGAGAAGGCCAGCCTGGAGGAAAGCGCCGCCGGATACGTAGAGGTGGGATACCAGCTGGCAAGCGAGGGTTGGCTGCTCACGGGTGAGGTGCCCAAGCCGCCGCTAGGATAGTTCGCGCAACTGGGCGGCGTCTCGCCCTTTTCGAAGTGCGCGATGTCCCCATCACACAGCGCTC
>CABURF010000324.1 GCA_902493755.1 uncultured Coriobacteriia bacterium | reverse complement strand
TCTTTGTCGACGTGCGGGCCTTTGACGACGCAGTACAGGTTGCGCTCGGTGGGCAGAGGGATAGGTCCGGAAACCTTGGCACCGGTCTTCTGGGCGGTGTCGACGATGAGCTTGGTGGACTGATCCACGATCTCATGGTCGTAGCCCTTCAGGCGGATGCGAATCTTCTGATTAGCCACTTTCATTTCCTCCATGAATTAAGCGGTTCGCCGATTAGGCGTTGCCGCCGGCCTTGCTGATAATATCCGCAGCCACGTTCTTGGGAACGGGCTCGTAGGAATCGAACTGCATGGTGTACGTCGCACGGCCCTGCGTACCAGAACGCAGGTCGGTGGCGTAGCCGAACATCATACCCAGAGGCACCTTCGCAGAGATGGCCACAGCGCCGCTGCGCTGCTCCTGGCCCTGAATCATGCCGCGGCGGCTCGGGATGTCGCCCATGACGAAGCCGGTGTACTCATCGGGAGTTTCGACTTCGACAGCCATGACGGGCTCGAGGATGACCGGGTCAGACTTGCGCAGAGCGTCCTTGATGGCCATAGAGCCAGCAACCTTGAAGGCGGCTTCAGAGGAGTCGACTTCATGGTAAGAACCGTCGATGAGCTCGACGCGAACGTCCTCGACCGGGTAGCCAGCCAGAACGCCAGAATGCAGCGCTTCCTGGATGCCCTTGTCGATAGCGGGGATGTATTCCTTGGGAACAACGCCGCCGACGATCTTGTTCTCGAACAGATAGCCCTTGCCAGCTTCCTGCGGGTACATGTTGATGACCGCATGGCCGTACTGGCCGCGACCACCGGACTGACGCACGAACTTGCCTTCGGCGCCGAGCACTTCGTGGCCCGGACGCTCGCGGTAAGCAACCTGCGGCTTGCCGACGTTCGCTTCAACCTTGAACTCACGGAGCAGACGGTCGATGATGATCTCGAGGTGCAGCTCGCCCATGCCAGCGATGATGGTCTGGCCGGTCTCGTGGTTGGTGGACACGCGGAAAGTCGGGTCCTCCTCAGCCAGCTTCTGCAGCGCGAGGCTCATCTTGTCCTGCTCAGCCTTGGTCTTAGGCTCGACAGCAATGTCGATAACAGGATCAGCGAACTCCATGGACTCAAGGATGATAGGAGCATCCTCGGAGCACAGGGTGTCGCCCGTGGTGGTGTTCTTCAGGCCAACAACGGCAACGATGTCGCCAGCGGCGCAAGTATCGATGTCGACTCGCTGGTTGGAGTGCATCTGCAGCAGGCGGCCGATACGCTCGTTCTTGTCCTTGGTAGCGTTGACCACGTAGGAACCGGAATCAAGCTTGCCCGAGTACACACGCAGGTACGTGAGCTTACCAACGAAGGGGTCGGTCATAATCTTGAAGGCCAAAGCCGAGAAGGGAGCCTTCGGGTCGGCTTCGCGGGTGTCTTCCTCGCCAGTCTCGGGGTTGGTGCCCTTGATGGCCGGAACGTCGCCCGGAGCAGGCAGGTAATCGACAACGGCGTCGAGGAGTTCCTGAACGCCCTTGTTCTTGTAAGCGGAACCCACGAAGACGGGGTTGATCTTGCAAGCGATTACACCCTTGCGCAGAGCAGCCTTGAGCTCTTCAACGGAGAATTCTTCGTCCATGAGGACCTTCTCCATGAGTTCGTCGTCGCAGTCAGCTGCGGCGTCCACGAGCTCCTGGCGGTAGATGGCTGCATCGTCGGCAAACTCGGCCGGGATGGCGTCCATCGGCTCGGGGTAGGTCATGCCCTTGTCGTCGGCC
>CABURF010000323.1 GCA_902493755.1 uncultured Coriobacteriia bacterium | reverse complement strand
AAGCGCCAGGCCAACCCCAAGAGCGATGTCGATTCCGTCACGGTGTTCGCGAGCAAGCTCGAGCAACGCGGCCGCGAAATCGCTGCGGTGCGTCCGACGGCGGTCAACCTCGCATGGGCGATCAATGAGCTTGTGGCGCCGGCGCGCATGGCCGCTTACCAGGGGGGCAGCGTCGACAAGATCACCGAGGATCTCGAGGAGCAGGCATGCCAGCTCATGGAGGACGAAATCTACTCTTGCAAGCTCATCGGTGAGAACGGTGCCGTCATCATCTCCACGCTTGCCCAGCGCTTGGGCCGTCCCCTGCGCATCGAGACTCACTGTAACGCCGGCGCGCTCGCGACAGCCGCCTGGGGTACAGCAACATCGATTATCTACCACGCCTTCGAGAACGGCGACGTCGAGAAGGTCTGGGTCGACGAGACGCGTCCCGTCGAACAGGGCTCGCGCCTTACCGCGTGGGAGCTCGAGCAAGCGGGCGTGCCCTATACGCTCATCTGCGACAGCATGGCCGGATCCATCATGGGCCAGGGTCTCGTGGATGCCGTCATCGTCGGTGCCGATCGCGTGTGCGCTAACGGCGACGTGGCAAACAAGATCGGGACTTATCCACTCGCGGTTGTCTCGAGCTATCACAGCGTGCCGTTCTTTGTCGCCGCGCCGCATTCGACCTTCGACAAGTCGCTCGTGACAGGCGATGAGGTCGTCATCGAGCAACGTGACGAGGCCGAGGTGCGCTGCATGCCCTATGGGCATCAATGGCTTCCCATTGCGCCGAGCGAATGCGACGTCTTCAATCCCGCCTTCGACATCACTCCCAACGAGCTCATCACCGGCGTCATCACCGAGACGGGCATCGAGTTCGCAGGCGAGTGAGACAAACGGACAGGTCATTTGTCTCACTCGCCTGCTGCGGCTCCTCGCTCCTTCGCTCGAAATGACAGCGCGGGGCGCGTCTTCCCCGCCCCGCATGTGGTAAAGTAGCGAGCTTGCAGGAAATCGAACGTCAGAAAAGGATGTTTTCGTGTTCGGAATCAGTGGCACGGAGCTGGTGATTATCCTGTTCTTCGGTTTCCTCATCTTCGGACCGGAGAAGCTGCCCCAGATGGGGCGCACCGTAGGACGGGCGATCAGGCAGTTCAGAAACGCCTCCGAGGCGGCAAACAAGAAGTTCAAGGAAGAGGTTGCCGATCCCTTCCAGGAGGCTATAGCGCCCTACAAGGATCAGGTCGAAGAGTCGACCAAGCCCATCCAGGAGGACATCTCCGCCATCAACGATACCCTTAACGAGACGAAGAACATGTTCACTGACCCGTTCAAGGACATGTTCTCGCCATCGCCGAACACGCCTAATGCCAAGCCCGGCGCCGCCATCCCCGGCGGCGTTCCCGGTGAGCCCCCCGCTCCCGTGACAAAGCAAGCCGCTCCGCGCCCCGGTGCCGATGATCCGTTCGCGTCCGTCTTCGATGACACACCTGCGGCACATTCCGAGGGCAAGCCCATTCCCGAGGCAAGCGGCACCGTCAAGAAGAAGAGCATGGCTGCAAGTCTATACGACCTCGACGGCGAAAAGGGCGGTGAGTGACATGCCCATCGGACCTGCGCGCATGCCGCTCATGGATCATATTGGCGAGTTGCGCCGCCGCATCGTCATCATCGTTGTGGCGCTAGCCGTCACGGTCTGCTTCATGTACTTGCTCGCGCCTTATCTCATCGACTTCCTCATTCTCCCCGTGAGCGATTATGTGCAAGAAG
>CABURF010000322.1 GCA_902493755.1 uncultured Coriobacteriia bacterium | reverse complement strand
ACTCATCATGTGGATGGGCGAGCTCATCACGCAGCGCGGCATCGGCAATGGCATGTCGCTCATCATCTTCGCGAACATCATCGCGCGCCTCCCAAGTGCACTGCTTGATTCGATCCAGAACGCTACCGATCAAATGCAGGGCATTCTCATGACGGTGCTCATCGTTGCCGTGATTCTCGTCACGATTCCGGGCATCGTCTTCATCGAGCGTGGACAGCGTCGCATCCCGGTGCAGTATTCCAAGCGTGTCGTGGGTCGCAAGGTCATGGGTGGCCAGTCCACATATTTGCCGTTCAAGGTTAACGGCTCGGGCGTTATTCCCATCATCTTTGCGTCCGCTCTGCTGTACTTGCCGGCTCAGATCGCCGCGTTCTTCAGTGATGCGGGCTGGCTGCAGGCTGTCGCCAACTTCTGCTCGGCTGGCTGGGGCAACTGGATCCTGACCTTCGGGTTGATCGTTTTCTTCGCGTATTTCTATACGTCGATGATTTATCACCCGCAGGAGACGGCAGATAATCTGAAGAACAATGGTGGCTTTATTCCGGGCGTGCGTCCGGGCGGAGCGACCGTGCAGTACATCAAGAACGTGATCAATCGCATCACGCTTCCGGGTGCGATGTTCCTCGCGGCCATCGCCATCATCCCGTCCATCCTGTACTCGTTCACGGGCAACACCCTGATTCAGCTGTTTGGCGGCACCTCCGTGCTCATCATGGTCGGCGTTGCGCTCGACACGATGACCAAGCTGGAGAGCCAGTTGAAGATGCACAACTACGACGGCTTCTTCAAATAGACTGAGGAGATTGTTATGAATATCGTACTCCTGGGCGCTCCAGGCGCCGGAAAGGGAACTCAATCCGCACGTCTTGTCGATGAGTTCGGCTTCACGCACCTTTCCACGGGAGACCTGCTTCGCGCTGCCGTCAAGGAGGGTACCGAACTCGGCCTCAAGGCAAAGTCCTACATGGACGCCGGAGAGCTTGTGCCCGATGAGGTCGTTATCGGTTTGGTCGAGGAGAGACTCAAGTCCGATTCCGAGGCATCCTTCCTGCTCGATGGTTTTCCGCGCACCCCGGCTCAGGCCGTCGCGCTTGATAGCGTGCTTGCTAATCTGGGCCAGAAGCTCGATTACGCTATTGCTCTCGAGGTTGATCCCGAGGCGCTCATCGCGCGCATGTCGCAGCGTCGCGTTTGCCGCGATTGTGGCTTTCCCGGCACGGTCGAGACGGGCGCCGTCTGCCCCAAGTGCGGTGGCGAGATGTACCAGCGCGCTGATGACAACGAGGAGACGGTGCGCAATCGCCTCGCCGTCTACGAGAAGTCGACGAGTCCGCTCATCGACTACTACCGCGGCAATGGCATCCTCATCGAGCTCGATGGTGGCCAGTCCCCCGATATGGTGTTTGAGGGTCTCAAGACGGCGATTGGCAAATAGCCGTCATGAAGCGTTTTCGCCGTGATGGCGTCAAGATTAAATCGTCTGCCCAAATTGACGCGATGAAGGCAGCCGGCCACCTGAGCGCACAAGCGCTCGAGGTGGTCGGTTCGTTTATAAGGCCAGGCGTGAGCACGGCCGAGCTCGATGCAGTTGCCGAGAAGTGTATCGTCGAAGCGGGCGGAACCCCAGCGTTCAAAGGGTATGGCGGCTTTCCCGCCACCATCTGCGCCTCGGTGAACGACATGGTGGTGCATGGCATTCCAAGTCCCGATGTCATCCTCGAGGATGGCGACGTCGTCTCGATCGATACGGGGGCGATTGTC
>CABURF010000321.1 GCA_902493755.1 uncultured Coriobacteriia bacterium | reverse complement strand
GACGAGGTCATTGCCGTGACGGCACCAAGCGAGCTACGTCTTGCACGTGCCGTCACGCGCGGCATGGACGCATCTGACGTGTTGGCCCGCATGCGTGTGCAGGCAACCGATGCCGAGCGTGCCTTGATTGCCGATACGATATGTGAGAACATATGTTCGATTGAAGAACTCGGTGATTGGGCTGATGCTTGGTACGATGAGCGTATGGAGATGCTCGAGAAGCAGGAGAGCTAGACGTGGACAGCGCGCAGAGTGCACAGATTAACGGTCGGCGCGAGCAGGGCAATCCCTTCAAGTGCGTCGCGCCCTATGAGCTCTCGGGCGATCAGCCGCAGGCAGTCGAGCGTCTTACCAACGGCATACAAAGTGGCATGCGCTACCAGACGCTGCTTGGCGTCACCGGTTCGGGCAAGACCTTCACGATGGCCAAGACCATCGAGCGCTTGCAAATGCCCACGCTCGTGCTCGCACCCAACAAGACGCTGGCAGCTCAGCTCGCAAGCGAGCTCAAGGAGTTCTTCCCCAACAATGCCGTGAACTACTTCGTGAGTTACTACGACTACTACCAACCAGAAGCATACGTTCCGCAGACCGATACCTACATCGAGAAGGACTCGTCGGTCAACGAGGAAGTCGAGAAGATGCGCCATGCGGCAACTTCGGCGCTGCTCACGCGCAAGGACGTCATTGTCGTCGCGTCCGTAAGTTGCATCTATGGCATCGGATCTCCGGAGAACTACGCCGAGATGGCGGTTTTCGTAGACCGCGAGGTACCGCTCGATCGTGACGAGTTCATCTACCGGCTTATCGACATGCAATACGATCGCAACGATTACGAGCTCGAACGCGGCTCGTTCAGAGTGCGCGGTGATAGCGTCGACGTGTTTCCGCCTTACATGGATAATCTGCTGCACTTCGAGTTCTTCGGCGATGAAGTCGAGGAGATTGTCGAGGTCGACCGCATCACGGGCGAAGAGGTCATGAGCTATGCCTCGACGCCCATTTGGCCTGCATCGCATTACGTGACCAATCGTCCCAGTGTCGAGAAGGCCCTCGTATCCATTTCCGATGAGCTGCGAGAGCGCTTGGAGGATCTCAAGAAGAATGGCAAGCTGCTGGAAGCGCAGCGCCTCGAGCAGCGCACCTCGTATGACCTCGAGATGCTCGAGACCATGGGCTTTTGTACGGGCATCGAAAATTATTCGCGTCATCTCGACGGGCGCGAAGCAGGCGAGCCACCCTACACGTTGCTCGATTACTTTGGCGGCAGCGACTTTTTGACCTTCATCGACGAGAGCCACGTGACGGTGCCGCAGGTGCGCGGCATGCACGAGGGCGATCGCAGCCGCAAGGTCACGCTCGTCGAGCACGGCTTTCGTCTGCCAAGTGCGCTCGACAACCGTCCACTGCGATACGATGAGTTCGAGCAGCGCATCCCGCAGTTCATCTTCATTTCGGCCACGCCGGGCGATTACGAGGAGCGCGTAAGCGAGCAGACCGTCGAGCAGATCATTCGTCCGACGGGCCTGCTCGATCCGGAGATTGTCTTGCGTCCCACAAAGGCGCAGGTCGATGACTTGCTGGCAGAAATCCAGGACGTCGTCTCGCGCGACGAGCGCGTGCTCGTGACCACGCTGACCAAGAAAATGGCCGAAGAGCTCACGGATTTCCTGCTCGATCAGGGCGTGAAGGCAAATTACCTTCACAGTGACATCGGCACGGTTGAGCGCGTCGAGATCTTGCGCGAGCTGCGTATGGGCAGCTTC
>CABURF010000320.1 GCA_902493755.1 uncultured Coriobacteriia bacterium | reverse complement strand
AAGCGAGATGCACAGGGGGATGACGAGCAGCAATACATCGATAATGCGGCGAGCCTGTGCCTCGTGCTCCCATGCCCGCTCCTCCTCGAGCACCTGGGAAAGCCCGTCGTAGGCATGCGTTTGCTCGACCGAGACCAATGGCGTCCAGCTTGCCGGGAAGGCGACGCGCATCTCGGCGAAGTCGCCCTCTTTCACGCGTGGGACGTCGAACTCGATGACGCCGGTGTCCTCGAAGCTCACCGAGCCGTTGATGTTGCCGTGACCGAAGGCGTAGACGTTTTCGCCACCCGTGACGCTCTGACCTGCGGGTACGGGCAGGTGCACGAACGCATGCACGTCCTCGGTATCGACATCCCAGTTGGGAGCGACAAATTGCCAGTACAGCACGCTCACGTCGTCATAGCGATTGACGGCGCCCGTGTAGGTGTAATCGAAGACAAAGGTCTTCCTCTCGTCTTCGGTCGTCGAGAACGCATAGACCGTGCGCTCGGCCACATCGATGGAGTAGTGGCCACTCGGAGGGCCACCCGCCGTGCGCCATGAACCCTGGAACGGCACCTCGACGAGCTGCGTGGTGACGCCGTTCTCGTCGATGACCGACACACCGTTGACGATGGCCGTGCCGCCGGGCGGCGGATCGAGCACCGCAGCCGTGAGCGTATAGCGGCCGTCGAACGAGTACGTGCGCGCATCGACGACATGCAGCGAGCCATCCTCGCTAACGGTCGCGTTGATGGCATCGCTCGTGCACGCATGACTCTTGGCATGCGCGCTTACGGGCATGATGCATGCGCACGCAACAAGACAAAGCATGCATGCGGCCACTAACACCAAAATGAGACAGTTGCTCAGAGCAACTGTCTCATTTTTCGCTATTGCGATTCGCGCTCGCATTACGAGAAGCTCACCTGCGGGGCCGTAGCCGCGGGAGCAGCCGCCTCGAAGAGTTCGCGCTCCTTGAAACCGAACATGCCGGCGAAGATGACCGCCGGGAAGGTCTGGATACCGTTGTTGTACTTCATGACGGTGTCGTTGTAGCTCTGACGCATGTAGCTGATCTTGTCCTCGGTCTCCGAGAGCTGAGCCTGGAGGTCGAGGAAGTTGGCGGAAGCCTTGAGGTCGGGGTAAGCCTCGCTCACGGCAAAGAGCGTCTTGAGGGCGCCCGTGAGCATGTTCTCGGCTTCGGCACGTGCCTCGGGTGTCGTGGCGCTCATCGCCGCGTTGCGCGCCTGCGTCACGGCCTCGAGCGTGCCGCTCTCATGCGCTGCATAGCCCTTGACGGTCTCGACGAGGTTGGGAATGAGGTCGAGCCTGCGCTGAAGCTGTACGTCAATCTGCGCCCAGGCGTTGTCAACGCGGTTGCGCATGCGCACAAGGTTGTTGTACATCCCGATGAGCGCGATGGCGAGAATGACAACGATTACGACGATGACGATGAGGGCAATAGTAAGTCCGCTCATGGGGGCTCCTTCCGATGGAAGCGTTTCGTGCATTGTACCCAAAAGTTACCTTTGCATGTCGAAGCGGCGAGTTTTCTTGACATTGAACATGCACCATTTACATTGAGCAGAAAAAGTTCCGCGAGCCTTCGCACGCGTGGAACCGCAGCGAGGAAACATGAGAGGACCTCGCAGGAGAGATGGGAACACCTATGAGCGATGCACTATTGTCTGTCCGTGACCTGTCAGCTGGTGTTGACGGCAAGGAGATACTTCATTCGGTCGACCTCGATGTCGAGGAAGGCGGCGTTCACGTTCTGATGGGCCCCA
>CABURF010000319.1 GCA_902493755.1 uncultured Coriobacteriia bacterium | reverse complement strand
GGTCGAAATGACAGGCGGGAGGGGCGACATGTCCGGTCGAAATGAGGGGGGCCGACGGCACTAGATGAGCGAAACCATCATCGCCATGATGAGGGCACCATTGAAGAAGAGGTTTGCCTTCATGATTGCACCCATGGATGGTCCGCGCACCTCGTGTGTGAGTGGCGTGGTGAGCAGCGAGCGCATCGTGCCGATACCAAACACGAGGGTGACGCATGCCGCCCAAAACCCCGCGCTAAAGTACCAGAACGCGCAGTGCAACACGATGGCGATCCAGAGCACGACAAAGATGCGATAGACGATGACGCTGCGCGCGCGTCCAAGCACTACGGGCAGGGTCTTGCGTCCTACGGGAATATCACGCTCGATATCGCAGTTGTTCTGGGTGGCCATGACCATGCCGATGCCGATAACGAAGGGCGCGAGACACGAGGCGAGACGCAGCCAATCGACAGGCCAGGTCACGCCAAAGAGTCCGGCATCCGGATACGCATGCGCGGCGAAGACGCAGATATCTGCAAGCGGGATGAGCGCGCCCATGACGATGCCACTCACGAGCTCGCCGAGCGGAAAATACGAAATGGGCAGCTTGCCACTTGAGTAGCAGACGATGAAAAGCGCACCGACACCGCCGATGACGAGAGGAATCGCACCGCCCGACCAGATGACGCAGCTGGTTCCGCAGATGAGCGCAACGAGCATGTACGCAAGACCCAGTACGAGGACGGAGCGCGGGTTGGGATTGTTGTAGACGAGAACGGCATCGGTGGGATCGTCGGAGTTCTCGACCGTGTCCGTGCCGGCACGGTAATCTGCCCAATCGTTCAGAGTATTGACCGCGGATTGTGCGAAGACAGCGACGGCGAGCAGCAAGCACCAGATAAGCGGCGAGAAGTCATAGCCGCAGGCAATGGCGTAGACACCACCGAAAACCGTTGTGAGCACCGCGGGACCAGGCCATGTATGCGGTGCGGCAAGGCGCACGCACATAAGCGGTGTGAGAGGCTCAAAACTCATCGCCTGTGCAGGGGATGTCACCGTTTGCGTCACAACTGCCTACATGATGGTAAACGAGCCGTTGGCCTCGTCATAGCTCACGTTCTTAGTGACGTACCCTTTGGCGCTCATCCACGAAAGCACCGGTTCGATGAGTTCCGAACGAGGGTGAATAGGGTTGCCGTCAGCATTGCGAGCCATCGGATACTCGCTGATGGGATATGTTGCCGCAACCTGCTCGTTGAGGTTTGCCTTCTCGATGAGAAGCGTGCGGTACTTCTCGGGGTCGGCGTTAATGAGAGCCGCAGCTTCATCCCATATCGCCCTCACGGCGTCGAGCGTCTTTGCTCCCTCGCCCGTGTTGTATGCATCACGTGCAACCATAACCGATTGCGAGACGTTCTCACCCGTCGTGTCATCGGCAAGCAGCACCATGCCCGATGCCTCACCAAGCGCGAGCATGGACGCCGGAAGCGCGGCAGCATCGAGCTGACCGGAGGCGACAAGACCATAACGGTCGGGCAAGCTCGCGACCTCGCTCACCGGGATGCTCGCAGGATCAATGCCCTGCTGAACGCACAATTGCTCGAACACGTACTCGGGAACCGTATTGGCAGCCAGCCCCACGCCCTTCGTTCCGTTCGCGAGGTCGGCAAGCGAGGTGATGCCGCTGTCGGCAGACGTAAGCACGCCAAAGCGCCCCTGGTCGGGCGTCGTGCCGAGCGTAATCCACTCGAGCGTGAGGTCGGTGCCGGACTCGCAGAGCTTAACCGCACGCATGGGATCGGTCATCGCG
>CABURF010000318.1 GCA_902493755.1 uncultured Coriobacteriia bacterium | reverse complement strand
CGAAGCGGGGCTGGCGCCGGATATTCGCGGCGAAAAGCTCGGCATCGAGGAATTCGCCAACCTTACGAAAAAAATGATAAATATAAATCTTAAAACGGAGGAACACCATGTCTAATCTCACGAAGAACACCAAACTCAACGCGTGGCTCGACGAAATGATCGCGCTCACGAATCCGGCCAACGTCGTTCTCATCGACGGGACCGACGAGCAGGCGGAAGCGCTCAGAGCCGAGGCCTGCGCGTCCGGCGAGCTTTGCAAGCTCAATCAGGAGAAGCTGCCGGGCTGCTATCTGCACAGAACCGCCGTCAACGACGTCGCGCGTGTAGAGAACCGCACCTTCATCTGCACCACGAAGAAGGAGGACGCCGGCCCCACGAACAACTGGATGTCCCCGAAGGAGTGCTACGACAAGCTCACCCCGCTCTTCCGCAACTCCTACGCCGGCAAGACGATGTACGTCATCCCCTACTCGATGGGCGTTGTCGGCAGCCCGTTCGCCAAGAACGGCATTGAGCTGACCGACTCGATCTACGTCGTGCTCAACATGCTGATTATGGCCCGCGTGGGCCCCGCCGTGCTCGACGCGATGGGCACCGACGGCGACTTCATCAAGGGCCTGCATGCCCGCGCGACGATGGACGAGAACAACAGATACATCTGCCACTTCCCCGAGGACAACACCATCTGGTCGGTCAACTCCGGCTACGGCGGAAACGTGCTGCTGGGCAAGAAGTGCTTCGCGCTGCGCATCGCGTCCTACCTCGGCCGCAACGAGGGCTGGATGGCCGAGCATATGCTCATCCTCGGCATCGAGAATCCCGAGGGCGAAGTGAAATACGTCGCCGCCGCCTTCCCCTCCGCCTGCGGCAAGACCAACCTCGCGATGCTTATCCCGCCGGCGCTTTACGCGAAAAAGGGCTATAAGGTCTGGTGCGTGGGCGACGACATCGCCTGGATCCGCAAAGGCCCGGACGGGCGTCTCTGGGCGGCCAACCCCGAAAACGGCTTCTTCGGCGTAGCGCCCGGCACGAACGCGAAGTCCAACCCGAACGCGCTTGCCTCCACGAGAGCGAACACCATCTTCACCAACGTCGTGCTCAACGAGGACGACAACACCGTTTGGTGGGAGGGTCTGGACAAGAACCCGCCCGAGCATGCGGTCAACTGGAAGGGCGAGCCGTGGAACGGCAAGACCAGCACCGAGAAGGGCGCGCACCCCAATTCCCGCTTCACCGCGCCTGCCAAGCAGTGCCCCTGCATCTCCAAGGAGTTTGACAACCCTGCCGGCGTTCCGCTGTCCGCCATCATCTTCGGCGGCAGAAGAGCCAAGACCGCGCCGCTGGTGTACCAGTCCTTCGACTGGAAGCATGGCACCTTCGTCGGCTCGATCATGGCCTCCGAGACGACCGCGGCTGCGACCGGCGCCGTCGGCGTGGTCAGAAGAGACCCGATGGCGATGCTGCCCTTCTGCGGCTACAATATGGGCGAATACTTTGCACACTGGCTGAAGATGGGCGAGACCACGCCCAACCTGCCCAAGATCTTCCACGTCAACTGGTTCCGCCTCACCGACGAGGGCAAGTTCATGTGGCCGGGCTTCGGCGACAACTTCCGCGTACTCGAATGGATCATCAAGAGATGCGAGGATAAGGTCGGCGCAAAGGAAACCGAAATCGGCTATGTGCCGTATGCGGACGACATCAACCTCGAAGAGCTGGACTACGAGATCGAGCCGGGCAGAAAGTTCACCAAGGCCGACCTTGAATCGATCCTCACCGTCGAGAAGGATTACTGGCTGGACG
>CABURF010000317.1 GCA_902493755.1 uncultured Coriobacteriia bacterium | reverse complement strand
CAACGACTTCACGGCCTTCGGCGTCTATCGCATCATCATCGGCGTCATCGTTCTGGGCTACTTCGGCATCAAGTTGCTGATTGCCTAGAGGGCGGAGCGAAACAACGATGGAAGCCACCATACTCCTTGCTCTTCAATCGCTGCGTTTTCCCGTTCTCACGCAGCTTGCCGCACTCGTCTCGGCGCTCGGTAACTATGGGTTCATTTGGATCGTGCTCGGTATCGTCCTCATTGTCTTTCTCGGAAGAAACGACGTGGGTGTCACCTTGCTCTTCACCGTCGTCTTCGCGGGCATCATTGTCGGTTTCATCTTGCAACCCATCTTCGCGCACGTGCGCCCTTACGATGCGGGTATCGGCGTAAGCGCCGTCATGGGCGTGAGCCGTACGGGTTACTCGTTCCCAAGCTTTCACGCGGCGACCTCCTTTGCGGCGGCAACGGTCATCGCAATGCTCGCTGGACGTCGCTGGGGGAGCTGGGCCTTCGTCGGAGCAGCTCTGATTGCACTATCTCGCATTTACCTGGGAGTGGAGTGGCCCCTCGACATCCTCATCGGTGCTTTTATCGGTGTTCTTGCCGGCGTCGTCTCAGCCTGGGTTTACAATCAGTTCCTGCATGACCTCATCCGGGATTATCCTAGCGTGAATCGCGCGAAGGGACGACGCAAGTCCGTCAGCGAAAGCTCCGCGGCTCGCCGTAAGAAATAGCATCTCATTGACGATTATCCGGATCAGAAAGGAAGAAAGATGACAGAGGACCAGAACGCAGAAATCGAAATCGGGAAGCATCGTGCCGTCATCGACTCGCTTGATGAGCAGATCGTTACGCTTCTCAACAAGCGCGCGACCGAGTCGCTTGCCATCCGCATGCTCAAGCCCCAGGCGCAGATGGGCCTCTATGACCCAAAGCGCGAGGAGGAGATTTTCACACGTCTCGAGGCGCTCAACGATGGTCCCATGTACAACGATGACATTCGCGAAATCTACGCGACGATTCTCAAGGTCATGAAGGAGATCCGCGCATGAGCAAGACCTACGTTCCCAATCGCACATCCGATGAGGTCATCATTTTCGCCGGCCCCTGCTCTGTGGAGAGTGCCGATCAATTCAATACGGTCGCTCAGGGTCTGAGCGACCTGGGGCTTTCCTGGATTCGTGGCGGCGCCTTCAAACCACGTACGAGCCCGTATTCCTTCCAGGGCCTTGGCATCGAGGGTGTCAAGATCATGGAGGAGGCTGGCAAGACCTACGGTCTCAAAACCATCACCGAGGTTGTCGACACCACGCATGTCGTCGAGGTGCTCGAGCATGTCGATGGTATCCAGATCGGCACGCGTAACATGGCCAATTTCGAGCTTCTCAAGGTCATCGGCAAGGCAACCGAAGATTCGCATCAACCCGTGCTCTTCAAGCGCGGCATGGCCGCCACCATCGACGAGTGGCTCTCCGCCGTCGAGTACATCACGCAATACGGCAATCCCAACGTCATGCTCTGCGAGCGCGGTATCCGCACCTTCGAGAACGCGACGCGATTCACGCTCGATATCGCGGCCGTCCCCGTCGTGCACCAGCGTTCGATGTATCCCATTTGCGTCGATGTGAGCCATCCCGCCGGTCAGACGGCTCTCGTCGGCGATCTTGCCAAGGCCGCCATCGCAGCCGGCGCCGACGCGCTCATGATCGAAGTGCATCCCGACCCAAAGGTCGCGAAGTCCGACGCATCCCAGCAGCTCACGCTTCCGCAGTTTGCCGAGCTTCTGGACGAGCTCAAGCAAATCGCGGCTGCCGTTGGCAAGAAGGTTGTCTAGTG
>CABURF010000316.1 GCA_902493755.1 uncultured Coriobacteriia bacterium | reverse complement strand
CGCTTGCGGGCATCGCCTTTGCCGGCAGGACGCTCGGCCCCCTCTTCAGGTACGATCCCCTACTCGATCGCGAAAAGGTGAAGGCACTGTACATCGCGCTGGCACGGTCGGACGCCACGGCGTTGTGCGAGGAGTGGCCCTTCGTAGCACCTGGCGAATCGCTCGAGCCCATCGCCGATATGATCAGGGGTGCCAAGTGTCTCGAAGACGAGCTTGCCATGGATAACGAGTCGCTCGCCGCGACGTCATCGCTTGCCGACGAATACCGCCGGCTCTTCGTCGGCCCGGCCAAGAAGGCTGCCCCGCCCTGGGGTTCGGTATACACCGACCGCGACCAGGTCGTCTTCGGTCTCTCGACACTCAAGCTACGCGAATGGCTGCGCAAAAACGGAATCGAGATCCGCCGGGGCGAGTCGGAGGAACCCGAGGACCACATCGGGACGATGCTCGAACTCATGGCCTGGCTCGCCGGCAACCGCCCGGAGCTGCTCGGGGATTACCTACGGCATCATCTGCTCACGTGGGCTCCACATTTTCTCACCCTCATGGAAGAAGCTGCGACAGATGCCTTTTTCACGGGGCTTGCCGCATTGACGCGCTCCACGTTGCTCGGTATCCAGGATGCGCTCGCGCTCGAGGTCGTCGAGCCACGGTTTTACCGATAGAGATTTCTCGACTCCGCTCACTTCGTTCGCTTCGCTCGAAATGACAAAGGGGCGAAAATGTCTCCCGCTTGTCATTCCGACCGGAGGGACCGAAGGTCCCGCAGCGGAGGAATCTCGCCATTATGCTCGAAATGACAGAGGGCATCATCACGAATTGATGTACGCCTCGACATCAGTCTTGAAGTAGCCTTCGGGAATATTTGCGTGGATGAAGTCGATGAAATCCTGGGCCGAGCGGGTGAGCACGTGCTCACTGCTCCAGGCAAGCGAAACGGGATACCACATGGGCGGTGTGTTGACAATGAAGCGCAGGACCTCCGGGTCGTCACGATAGCGGTTGTAGATGCATTCGGGAACTGTTCCCCAACCCAATCCCGCTTTCACGCCTTCAACCATAGCCTCGTGCGTATCGAAACAGGCAATCATGTTGTGATCTTGCAACGACAGACCGTAACGCTCGCGAAAGTGACGATTGCCCACCATATGACGGCCCGAATCCCATTCGTAGATGATCATGGGCCAATCGAGCAGTGTCTCGATGGGAATCGGCTGCGCAGTGCGGTTGTATGGTGCTGCATTGGGGCAGATGAAGATGAGTTTCTTGTATCCCAGCACCTCGAGCTCGAGACCGGGTTCCTCGGGTTGGTTCTCGAGCATGGCAAAGTCGAGCTTGCCGGCCTTGAGCTGCTCAACCAGCTGCGGCTCGTAGCCCGCCTCCAGATGCACGCGCACGTCAGGGGCCTTTCTCGAAAACCCGGCAACGAGGCGCGGCAGCAGAGCGACACCATCGTTGATGCACATTCCGACATCGAGCGTCGCGTCGAATCGCTCGTCGATCGCCGCCAGCTGCGAGGCCAGAACACGTTCGAGGCCAGCGGTATTGCGCGCAAAGTTAACCACGAGTTCGCCGGCCTTTGTGGGTGTGATACCCGTGGAGGTACGCTCGAAGAGCTTACGTCCCACGCGCTTTTCGAAGCTCGTTATTCTCTGCGATAGACCCGGTCGCGACATGAATAGCTGGTCGGCTGCCTGTGAGAGGCTCTTGGCTTCCGAGAGCACGATGAGCAGTTCGATATCTTCGAAAAGCATGTCAACCTCCCGGCTTGGCAAATGCCTTTTTGGCAGGCCATTCGAAATGGCGCACTAGTTA
>CABURF010000315.1 GCA_902493755.1 uncultured Coriobacteriia bacterium | reverse complement strand
TCTCGCGGGTATCTCGCAGGCCTTCCGAAGTGCCGTCGTGCTCATCGTGTTCAGCGTCGTGCTCTTCATCACACGCAACCTCGGCTTCTCGTGCATCATCATGGCGATTGTCGCTGCGGCAAGCTTGCTTGTGCTCACGGTGCCGCTTGCCTACATGGAGACACCCAAGTCCCGTCGCTGGAACATGAAGGGTGTCATCAACCTCTTCAAGCGCTGCTTTCCCGTCTTTGTCGCGTTGTTCCTCTACTGTCTTATCGACAATATGCCCAAGTTCATGATGGAAGGCCCGTTGTCCTACGATAACCAGCTGTACTTCAACGTGCTCTACTTCCCTGCGCAGGGCATCTTGCTTACGGCAAGCCTACTCTACAAGCCGTTGTTATTGCGTTTGGCTGCGGCTTGGGAGAATCCCGATGAGCGTCGCACATTCAATATCATCATGATGGCGGTGTTCGGCGCGATTATCGCTATTACCGTCTTCAATCTCATCATCATGAATTGGATTGGCATTCCGATTATGAGCGTGCTGTACAACACGGACTTCGAGCAGTTCAGGGTCCTTATGAACCTCATGATCGTTGCCGGTGGCATTACCGCGGCCATCGATTTCATCTATCAGATTATCACCGTTCAGCGTCGTCAGAACAGTGTCGTGAAGCTCTATCTCATCACGTTTGCGTTCTCACTCATCATCTCGTTTGCGCTCATCAACTCCATCGGCCTCATGGGCGCAGTCATCACATATCTGGCCGAGATGTGTCTGCTACTTATTCTAATCGTGCTGCAGTTCGCCAACATTAGCGTGCGCACGCGCAGACGTCCGACTGCGAGGCTCGAGAACTCCAGCCGGTTCTGGGGGTAGACATGACCGAGGCGCAGGCAAAGATCCCCGTGCTGCTCATGGTTTCGGGCGGCTCGGATTCCACGGCCCTGCTCGAGCTCGTTTGCGCGTATGTCGCAGATGAAGACTCCGATGACGAGCTCTTCGAGATGCTTGCGGACTCGTTGCTCGCTCCCAATCGTATCGCGCCCTTTGTCCTGCATGTGAACCATATGCTGCGGAACGAGGATTCCGATGGTGACGAGCGCTTCGTGTGCGAGCTTTGCGAGAGGCTTGGCGTGCCCTGCGAAGTGCAGCGTGTGGACATAGGGGCACTGTCACAGACGCGCAGAGGAGGTATGGAGGCCGTCGCGCGTGAGGAGCGCTATCGTCTGGCGTCTTTAGCGCTGGATCGTGCGTGCGCTCAGGTGGGTGCCAAGGACGGGCTCATCTGCACCGCACATACGATTGACGATCGCGTTGAGACCTTCTTCATGCGCGCCCTCGTGGGAACGGGTCCCGGGGGGCTTGCGTCCATTCCGCGTATCCGTGGCAACCTACGCCGCCCGCTGCTCGACGCATCGCGTGAGCAGCTGCGCGATTGGCTGAGGCAGCGCCATCGGGGCACGCCAGACGAGGGGCTATGGCGCGAGGACGAGACGAACTTCACGGGCGACAACTTCCGTAGCCGCGTGCGGCGCGAGCTCATCCCCGCGCTTCGCGAGCTGCGCCCGGGTTTCGAGGGCTCGCTTGTCCAGACCATGGACCTTATTGCCGACGAGGACGAAGCGCTGCGGTGCCAAGCGGATTCGATTGCCTACCGGACGCTTGCGTGGGATGGCGAGACCGCGTCTATGTCGGTCGGAGCGCTGCGCTCGCTTGATCGACCCATGGCACGTCGTGTGATGCGTGCCTGCTTGTTCGTAGTCAATCCTGACGCTCGTCTCGAAGCTGGCCAGATCGATCGTGTCCTCGACGGGCTTGAAGACGAAGGCTTCACGACCGA
>CABURF010000314.1 GCA_902493755.1 uncultured Coriobacteriia bacterium | reverse complement strand
CATGCGCCCGCCTGTTTCGAAGCCGGAACTTCGCGGTCTCAACGCCATGGGCATGCCTGACTCCGAGTCCATCGTCGAAGGCATGGAAGGCGACGCGGGTACCAATGACTACACCATCAAGAGCGTGATATTCTTCGCGACCAATCCGCTTGCCAACGAAGGTGCGCAGCCCAAACGTACGTACGAGGCGATCATCAAGGGTACCGAGTTCAATGTCGTGCTGGATACCTGGATGACACCCACGGCCCTGGCCTGCGCCGACGTCTTCTTGCCCGTGGCGACGTACGCCGAGCGAAGCGGCATCTCCGGTCACCAGCCCTATCGTACCGGCGCAATCGTCAAGGCGGTCGAGCCTGCCGGCGAGGCGCGTAGCGACCAGAGCATCCTCATCGAGCTGGGCAAGCGCTTCTGCGGTGAGGAGATCTTCCCGTTTGACACTCCGGAAGACCTCTACGACTACATGATACAGAGGAGTGGCGCCTGCTTCACCTACGAGGACATGAAGAAGCGCAGCTGGGCCTACCCCGTGGTCGACTACTATCGCTACAAGACGGGCGGTCTTCGTCCGGATGGCGAGCAGGGCTTTCTCACCCCCACGGGGCTCTACGAGTTCTATTCGGTGGGGCTCGAGGCCATGGAGTGCCCGGCCATCGCCTCCTATGTCGAGCCTCCTGCAAGCCCCGTGAGCACCCCGGAGCTCTTCGAGGAGTATCCACTCGTCCTTACGACGGGCGCGCGCAATTGGGGGTACTTCCACTCGGAGGGCCGTCAGATTCCCCACCTGCGCCGCGTTCAGCCAGATCCCATCTGCCGCATCCATCCCGACGATGCAGAGAAGTACGGCATCGAGGATGGCGAGTGGATGATCATCGAGAACTATCGCGGTAGCTGCAAGCAGAGGGCCGAGATTACCCCGCGCATCAAGAAGGGCGTCGTGTCCTGCGATCACGGCTGGTGGTTCCCCGAGCGCGACCAGCACGATGGCACCTACTTCGGCACGTTCGAAAGCAATCCGAACAACATGCTCTCGTATAAGCCCGGAAGCGTGGGCCTGGGCAATTCCTACAAGTCCGATTTGTGCCGCGTGCGCAAGGCATAGGGGAGGTTTATCGACATGAGAGATGCATTGCTCATCAATTTCGAGTACTGCACGGGTTGCCACACGTGCGAGGTGGCATGCCAGAAGTACCACGATCTTGACCCGGACCAGTTTGGCATCAAGCTTTCGCAGATTGGCCCCGACCAGATTGCGGAACGCACGTGGCAGTACGAATTCGTGCCCATCCCGACCGACCGCTGCGATCGGTGCGTAGAGCGTACCGCGAAGGGAAAGCAGCCCATGTGCGTGCAGCATTGCCAGGCCGGCTGTATCCAGCTTGGCCCCGTTGCCCAAATGGCATCCGCGATAGATAGCGATAAATACGTCCTGTTCTCTTAATTGATTGGAGAGCCACCATGGCTAATCAAATGGAAAGGCCGACAGGTATTCGTGCCTGGGGTGTGTCAGAAGACCAGCTTCCGCAAAGCCAACGTTGGATATCGCTTGTCTCGATGATGATTACGGGACTTGCAGTCGTGTTCGTTGTCATGAAATGGAATCCCATTCTCACATTCGTGGGTGAGGCCCACGGCATGGGCATGGACATGATTGGCAACATTTCCGGACTCGCGCTGTTCATGGGCTGCATCGTCTGTTTCCCAGCCGTCTGGATCATGAGAAACATAGGCGTTAAGTTTACGCTCGCATTGGCGATGGTCATCACCATCATCGGCTCGGTTGCAAGCTTGTTCACACCGGATGCAGCGGGTTTCCTCGCTGCGCGCGTCATTGAA
>CABURF010000313.1 GCA_902493755.1 uncultured Coriobacteriia bacterium | reverse complement strand
GGGGGCGATTTTGCCGATGTTGTCGGCAAGCGCGGGCAACGTCGCTGCCGGCGTAGGAAGGGCGGGCGAGCCAATGAGCGCTGCGCACACCCACCACAAGACGATGACGAAGATAGTGCCCCAGACATATTCCAAGGTCCTACGCATGGCACCCTCCCTCGTCCTCATGAACATGCGATGCGTCGCGCAGCAGAGCGCGGATTTCGTTGCACAGCTCGTAATATGCGGAGCTGCCGCGATAGGCAACCTGGCCCATCGCAGGATTATCGAGCACGCCGACCACATGACCGGGACGCGCGCTCAGCACGACGATACGCCGGCCGAGATACACGGCCTCATCGATGGAGTGCGTCACGAGCAATTGCGCATAGCCTTCCTTATGCCAAAGCTCGAGCAGGGTGTCTTGCAGCTGCTCGCGCAAGAGCGCGTCGAGTGCGGAGAGTGGTTCGTCCATGAGCAGCAAGTCGACATCGAGCGCGATGGAACGCGCCAATGCGAGCCGCTGCTGCATGCCGCCGGAAAGCTCGCCGGGATAGGCGTGCGCGAAATCCGCGAGGCCGACAAGTTCCAGGGCCTCGCGCGCCTTCGCCTCGCGTCGCTCGCGGTCAACACCGCGCACCTTGAGGCCAAGCTCGGCATTGGCGAGCACCGTCTTCCAAGGCAGCAGTCCGAAGTCCTGCAAGATGAGCGCCGTCTTCTGGCGTGGTTTCGTGATGGACTGGCCATCGATAAGCACCTCGCCATTCGAAGGGCACGCGAGCCCAGCAGCCATCTGCAAGGTGGATGACTTGCCGCAGCCTGACGGCCCAATGATGGCAAGTGATTCGCCCGCCTCCACGGCAAGGTTCAGGTTCTCAACCGCGAGCAGTCCATCAGCACCATGACGCCCATCGTCATAGCGCAGCGTCACATCACGAAACTCGAGTTTATGCATCGGCTGCATCGTCCTGAGTACAAGCCGCCTTCTTCACGGCATCGGCAACGGCACTCGTCAGCGGCATGCTAAACAGCGGATTGACACCCGTGTGCAAGGCAGCGGCGCCGAACATGAATGGACGCGCACACGCCGAGATGAGACCGCAGTCCTCAAAAAGGCGCACGAGCTCGTCTTTGCGCAGGAATTCCTGGGTGCTCTCGTAGAGCCAGTCATACTCCTTGCGATGAGCAATGCCGCCGCGAAGAGCGTCATGATGTTTTTGTAGTAGAACTGATAAAAGGGCTGGATGACAGCGCTTTCGGGCACTGACGCATCAAGGCAGGCGACAACGCCACCAGGTCTCGTCACACGCACCATCTCGCTCACGACCTGCTTGTAGTCAGGCGTGTTGCGCAGGCCAAAGCTTATGACAGCAGAATCGAAGGTACCGTCATCGAAAGGCAGACGCATGGCATTGCCCTCGATGAGCATCACGTTGGGCAAATCCTTCGTGCGCTCGCGTGCGACATCGAGCATGTGCGCGGAGAAGTCGAGGCCGCAGATCAGGACATCGGGATTTTTCTCGGCAAGCATCGCCGTGATGTCACCCGTGCCGCAGCACACATCGAGGACGAGACCCGCACGTTTGGCGTTCGTGCAAGGCTTGAGCGCGGCATCACACAGCGCACGCTTCCAGAGACGGTGCATACCGAGGCTGATGCGGTCATTTGCCGCGTCATAGCCATCGGCGATCGATTCGAATACCCCGTGAACGTGTTCCTTGGCCACAGCGCCCCCTTCTCATAGTCACGGCTGCTAATGATAGCGGATTTGCGTTTCTGTCATTTCGAGCGACGCGAACAAGGTGAGCGAAGTCGAGAAATCTTGGTCTTGGCGTTCCATGAGTTGTGACGGAGAGATTTCTCCAC
>CABURF010000312.1 GCA_902493755.1 uncultured Coriobacteriia bacterium | reverse complement strand
CCCAATTCGAGCGATCGTTGATCTTGACGACGGCTCCCGGTTCGCGCTCGGTGATGTCAATCACGATGGTATCGGGGAAGACACGGTGAATGGCCGCATTCTGCACCCAGGCATTGTCCTCGAGACGATCCTTGATGCCCTTGGAATCGAGGCGCAGCAACGTCGAGTCATCGGACACGGCGGCAATGCTCGTAATCTCCTGGCTCGTAAGATGAGCCGATCCGTTGACCTGCACGTTGTTGACGTGGAAGAGGTCGGAGCGGTAGACGAAGATGCTTCCGAAGATGATGAGCAGGATGACCGCGATAACGATGGCGATGCGGGCGATATAGCGCAGGTACTGCCAGCGCTGGCGCTTGGCGCGCTGCTCGGCACGAATATCGCCGGCGCGTCTGCCCTTGTCGAGGGCTTTCCTCTTGGACTCGTTGGCCTGCTTCTGGGCGTTCTCAGATGATTGACGCGCCTTGTTGGTGCGCTGCAGACGTGCGGACTTCTTGTTCTGGTGAGCCTTGACAGACGAGCGCCGTGCTCGCGAGTTGGCTCCCGTATTCTGCTTTCTGCCCCGCCTCGAGCGGGAGCTCGAGGAATCTGACCTCGAGCGAGAGGCTGATGCCATAGCACTCCTTCACGCGATTACGCGCGACGTATGAGCAATTCTACTCCCCGGCCAATGCATGCGTGAGCAATGGCGCCATCGCCGTGACGTCCCCCGCGCCCATCGTGATGATGAGATCGCCCACCGAGAGCCTTTGCAGCAGAAAGGGGATGATCTCGGGGCGATGAGGCAACCAGGCAACCTGCTGACGGGGATTATGCCGCAAGATGGAATCGATGACCGTCTTGCCAGTGACCCCCGGGATGGGTGTCTCGCCAGCTGGGTACACATCCATGACGATAATGGAGTCCGCCTCGTCGAAAGCCGGGCCGAACTCACGCGCAAGCGACTCGGTGCGCGAATAGCGATGCGGTTGGAACAAAACGTGAACGTGATTGAAATCGAGCTTGGAGGCAGCCTCGATGGTTGCCCGAATCTCGGTGGGATGATGGGCATAGTCATCGACGACGACAACGCCGCCTTCCTCGCCGACAAGGTCGAAACGCCTGCGCACGCCGGAGAAAGTCGCGAGCGCGCGGGCCGCTTGCGCGACGTCGAGGCCACAGGCCCACACGACACCGAGCACACCCGTGGCGTTGAGGACGTTATGACGCCCGGGGTTCTTCGTAATCTCCGTCTCGACGCTTGTGCCATCGGGGAAGCTCACGGTGAAGGCATAGCCAAGACCACGTCTGCCTATGACCTCGAAGCACACGTCGCAATCGGCGCTTCCCTTCTCGCCGTAAACGATGGTTCGTTTGCCGACCCCACGCGCAAGCCGCGCAAGCCGGGGATTGTCCGCGCAGACGACGGCGGCGCCATCGTCGGGCAGCAACGAAAGGAAATCGGCAAAGGCATCGTATATCGCCTCGAGGCTGCCGTAATGGTCGAGATGGTCGGGCTCGATGTTTGTCACGAGCGCGACGTGCGGGGAAAGGTGCACAAAGGAACCGTCGGACTCGTCGGCCTCGACGATGTAGTACTCACCCGCACCGCTCTTGGCGTTGGTGTTGTACCCATCGACCGTACCGCCGATGACGAAGCTCGGATCGAGCCCCATGCGATCGATGGTCGTCGCTAGCATCGAGGAAGTAGTCGTCTTGCCGTGCGTGCCAGCACAGGCAAGCGTTTTCTTGCCTTCCCCAAGCGAGGCGAGCGCCTGAGAGCGATGC
Organism: uncultured Coriobacteriia bacterium; assembly: GCA_902493755.1. Taxonomy (GTDB): domain Bacteria; phylum Actinomycetota; class Coriobacteriia; order Coriobacteriales; family QAMH01; genus QAMH01. The sequence goes on along the minus strand of CABURF010000312.1, from coordinate 88 downwards.
CATACGGGGATATCACGTTTGCGCGCCGTGGCGAGCTCGGGATTTCTTTCGGGAATGGCACTCGAGATAACGACCGCGTCAAGATCAT
>CABURF010000311.1 GCA_902493755.1 uncultured Coriobacteriia bacterium | reverse complement strand
TCTCTCCGTTGCGCGGCCTGGCGACCGCTCCAGTCGAGATGACAACGCTCCCTATGTACGCCCAACGCGCGCGACATGGTAGAATACAGGGACTTTTACGAGTTCCGGGAGCAATCAAGTGGCACGACGCAAGGAGACATACGTAGGTGGCGGTCCTCACAAGGGTCGTATCATCTACGGTGGCGACAAGCGCGGCATCTTCGGCAGTACTGGCCGGCGCCACATGGGGTCCCAGATGCGCATCTACAGCAAGACGTTGGCCGCGCGTCGTCCTCATCGTTGCCCTCGTCATTATCTTCATTGCCTGCGTGTGGCAGTTTGCCTGCGGTGGCTTGCCCTTCCTCAAGGCCAAGGAGAAGGCCGAGAGCAATTCCGGTGTGTTGGCTGCCGTCAGCCAGAATGTCGACGTGGCGCGTCAGAAGGCCGGGCTTGCAGGTCTCAACGGCACGGTACAGCAGGGCCTCGACACGCAGGTCACCATCTCGGCGGTGGGGGACTGCACCTTCGGCAAGGATCCGGATTTCCCGGATGCGACGAGCTTCAACGCGTTCTACCAGGCAAACGGCCCGGATTATTTCTTTGCGGATGTGCTGCCGTTTACTTCGTCAGACAATCTGACGATCGCCAACTGCGAGGGCGCCTTCACGGATAGCGATGACATCCAGGAAAAGTCGTTCAATTTCAAGGCTCCCGCAGAATATGCCAACGTTTTTGTTCAGGGTAGTGTTGAGGCTGTAAACTTAGCCAATAATCACTCTTTTGACTATGGTACTACGGGTTACAATGACACGAAGGCGGCACTTCAAGATGCCGGAATTACGAGCTTCGGCTATGACCGCACAAATACCTACGATGTCGATGGCGTTAAGATCGGCCTCTTCGGCGTCAACGAGCTTGATGGTGTCGAGAAGGCGCAAAGCCTCATGCTCCAGGATATCGAGCGCCTGCAGAAGGACGGCTGCGCGGTCATCGTCGGCACCTTCCACTGGGGCGTCGAGGGCGAGTACGGCGTCACCGAAACCCAGGTCTCGCTTGCGCATCAAGCCATCGATGCCGGATGTGACCTTGTCTTGGGGTCGCATCCCCACGTGCTGCAGGGCATTGAGTACTACAAGCAGCGCTACATCTGCTACAGCCTTGGCAATTTCTGCTTTGGCGGCAACACCAACCCCATGGACTATCGTACCGTGATCTACCAGCAGACCTTCCCGATAAAGAACGGCCAGATCGCCCTCGGCGAGGCCATGCGCACCCAGGCGCGTGTCGTGCCCTGTCTGGTCAGCAGCTCCTCGAGCGTGAACGACTACCAGCCCATGCCGCTTACCGGTGATGCGGCCGTAGCGGCGATTGAGGCACTCAATGGCTATTCGGCCACGCTGGCAGGCGACGGTGCCGAGTTCTCCACGCGACTCGACGAGTCCGGATATTCGCAGGTGAAGTAATTTGGCCAAGCGGTGGAATATCATCCTGCCCATCGTGGTTGTCATCATCGTGGCAGTTATCGTCTTCATCAAGCGTGACGATTTGGGCTCGTTCGTCGAGACCATCAAGGATGTCTCCGTCGTTCCCTTTGCACTTGCCGCGTGCTGTCTGTTCGGACGCTATTTCAGCCACGCCTTCGCCTACAAGGCGGTGTTTCACTGCGTGGACGAGGACGTGAAGTACCTGCACATCGTGCCACTCGTTTTCTCCGTGACCTTTGCGAACGACTGTGCCCCCACGGCGGGTACGGCGGGTTCGGTGCTTATCGCCGCGTGGTCGCACAAGCAGGGGCTCGACATGGGCAAGTCGGTCACGGTCGTCTTTCTCGAGAAGATTGGCTTCTTCGGAGGCTTCGCTGTCGTCATGCTCATCGGCTTTGCCATCCTT
>CABURF010000310.1 GCA_902493755.1 uncultured Coriobacteriia bacterium | reverse complement strand
GACGAAGTCGGAACCGGAGATGCTGAAGAAGGGCACGCCGGCCTCACCGGCGACAGCGCGCGCGAGGAGCGTCTTGCCCGTACCCGGAGGGCCGACAAGCAGCACGCCGCGCGGAATCTTGGCGCCCATCGCCTGGTATTTGGCCGGATTCGAAAGGAAATCCTTGATCTCTTCGAGTTCCTCGACGGCCTCATCGATACCGGCAACGTCCGAGAAGCGCTCCTTGGGCGTTTCCTCCGAAACCTTCTTGGCCTTGGTCTTGCCAAACTGCATCTGCTTGCTATTTGCGCCGCTCACCTGCGACATGAAGAAAATCAGCACGCCAAAGATGAGAAGCAGCGGCAGAAGCGTCGTGAGGAGCGTCGTGATCCAACCCGAGGTGGTGACATCCTCGTTGTACTTGGTTTCCGGGTGAGCCGCCATGAGCTCCTGTAACATGTCATCACCGGTATAGGTCGACTTGAAGCTCGAAAGCTCACCGGCTTCCTTGGCTGCGGCGTCCTTGTAGTAGGTACCGTCGAGCGTCGCGGATGCGGCATGATAGGTAACCTCAGCCACGCGATCCTCGTTGACCGCCGTGACGAAGTCGCTCGTGATGAGCTCGTCGATCTCCTGCTGCGGGCCAAAGTTCAAAAGCTGGCTTCCCACAAGAGCAACGAGCACGAGCCCCAGGAGCACGTACAGGACGATATTGCGGGGATTCGGACCCTTCTTCTTGGTGGTGTTGGGCTCTTCCACTCAACTTCTCCTTATCTAGCAATCATCAGGCCTACTGATAGACCTCTGGCTTTAACGCGGCAACGCAAGGCAGGTTGCGGTAGCGCTCGGCGTAATCGAGCCCGTATCCGACAATGAACTCGTCAGGGCAATCGAGCCCGATGTACGCACACGCAAGATCGGTCTTCTGCGCGCCTTGCTTGCGCAGCAGCGTGGCGATTTCGAGCGTTGCGGGCTTGCGACTGGAAAGCTCCCTCATGAGGAAGTCCAGGGTCAAGCCCGAGTCAAGGATGTCCTCGGCAATGAGGACGTGCTTGCCCTCAATTGACGTGTTCAAGTCCTTGACAATTGTCACGGTCCCGGATGACGTGGCATCCAGCCCGTAAGAACTCACGGCCATGAAATCCATCTCGAGCGGAAGGTCGATGGCGCGGACGAGGTCTGCCATGAAGATGGCGGCACCTTTGAGCACCGAGATGACGACGAGGGGTTGCCTATCGGCATAGTCGATGGTGATTTGCGCACCCATCTGCGCGACGCGGGCTTGGATCTGCTCCTGCGTGAAGAGCACTTCCTGTATGTCCTCGTACACAAAACGCCTTTCCGTCTCGAGACAATGGCTTGCACCATTATGTCATGTGCATATAAAAAGTTTAGACTATATCGACTTCGTCACGAAACCGCAAACAAACGGGGCCCGCACATGCGCGAGCCCCGCTTCTCTTTCCATGTTGCCACGCGACTACTTGTCGAGCTCGACCTTCTCGCCGTGATGGTGTTCCTTCACGACAGCCGCGACCACGCCCGACATGGCAAACAGCGCGATAGCGTTGGGGATGACCATGAGCTGGTTGAACATGTCGGCAAGCTCCCACACCAGGTCATTCGAAAGCAACGAACCCAAGAAGATGAAGATGAGCGCGATGACCGAGAAGATCTTGACCGGCATCTTGCCGAAGCGAGCAAAGAGATACTCGACGTTGAGCTTGGCAAAGAGGTTCCAGCTCAAAATCGTCGAGAAGGCAAACATGAGCAGGCAGATGGCAACGAACGAGTTGCCAAAGGTCGACCCGAAGAACGTGCCAAACGCAAGCTGCGCCATATTCGTCTTGTCGATACCCTCGGCCAATCCCGTCGCGTCGACGGAGAGCGGACCACCCACATAGAGGACG
>CABURF010000309.1 GCA_902493755.1 uncultured Coriobacteriia bacterium | reverse complement strand
ATTTCAGGCTTACACTCGTCAAGTTCCCATTTTGAGACGGTCTGACGTGAAACAAATATCCTTTTTGCGACCTCGTCTTGGGATAAACCTAGTTCCTCCCTCTTCATTCTCAATTGGCGTGACAGTTCCATTAGCTTTCCTCTTACGTTCGGTTGTTAGCAAGTTTTGCAATTAGCAGACATAAGAATAGTAGCCCTGAAGGCAGAAAGGTCATAACTTAGGCTGCCAAAAGTCTTTTACATAGCGCCTGAACTGGTGTTTTGTAAAAAGATGTTCCTTGTATGCGGGCAGAGTTGCTGGAAGAATTGTTCTCGCTGGCTCTGCTTTGTGATTACGCCGCACGAGCGGGCGTGAGCCTTGTGTAGTGGTGTTGAAAGGAATGAAAGGAATGCAGATATGAAATACTTCGAGAGCCGCTTCGTCAAAACCTCCATGCAGCAACATGGCATGGCGAATCGCACCTACGTGCTCGTCGATCGGGAGACAGGGGTCAACTACCTTCTCGCTGGTTTCTTGGCGTCCTCCGGTATTACCTGCGCTGGCATGTCCGTTCTCGTGGATCAAAATGGGAATCCAATCGTCACGCCCGTGGACGATGAGGAATAAACAAGACTCTATTGCTGGAAGGAGATGAGCTGCATGGCACGCGAAGAGAAGGTTTGGGAATATGCGATCGAGGCTGGGTATTCGCCCTTGGAGGACCGGTGCATCATCGTGAAGGGAGCGGCGGGAGATCTGAGCGACAAGATCGTCCGCTTCTTCGACGTTTGCGATGTTGCCGTGTTGCAGATGTGCGAGACCGAGCTCATCCTCATCCCATTCGACCAGAACTGGGCGACGCTCAGAAAGGACGTGTCGCTCGTTGTGCCTTACTCGGAGATAGAGTCGGTTAAGCTCGTCGACGACTTGCTCAATGTGGTGATCGACATCGAGACGTCCAGCGGCAACACGCGCCTTACCACCCAGCAGAAGGAGCTGAGCGACGTCCGACTCTCGGGCATATACGCCTCGCAATACGCCGGCGGATACAAGAACTGGCATGCCGAGAACGTGGATGCGACCCTAAAGGCGCTCAGCGCACTAGGTCTTCATCGCCTCTTTTAGTCATGATTCGAAAGCTTCGCGCCTGACCTACAACCCCACCAGAAACACAACGAGCGGAATGGTTACGATGCTCGCTACGAGTGTTACAACAGTAATGCCTGTCGCATATTCGTACTCCTTGCCATTGTTGGCAACCACCATGGGCACCACTGTCATGACAGGTAGCGCCATGATGATGGCAAGCGCGAGCACCATTTGCCCAGGAAAGATTCCTGTCATTGCAATCAGATGACCGACAGCTACGGGAAGGACGATCATCTTCACCACGATACCAACATAGAGCTCTGGCCTCTTCAAGACGGGAAGCACCCTTGAAAAGCTCGCGAGCGCGCCGAGGTATAGCATGCACATGCCCGTGGTCGCCGAGCTCACGGTTGATAGACCCAACTGCAACGGTTCGAAGATGGGAACCTCTGCCATAACGAAGATCAATGCCAAGACGATGGATACGGTGTTGGGGGAGACGAACGACCGCAAGTTCACATGGATGTGCCCGTGGTCGTGGCAGCGCTCGGTAGAAAGCCAGATGCCGTAGGTCCAGAACACCACCTGATCAACGATGGAGAACATCATCATGTACACGAGCCCCGCATCGGGAAATACGGCTGCCAGGAGCGGCACGCCCACGAAGCCGGTGTTACCGAAGATGAAACAGAGTTGGAATACGCGATCCTTATCGTGTTCGATGCGCATGAGCTTCGCAATGACGAACATCAACAGGCTTATGACCGCGTAGAAGAGCGCGGCTAACAGCGCCATCTCCCAGTTGCCGATTATCGTCTCCCG
>CABURF010000308.1 GCA_902493755.1 uncultured Coriobacteriia bacterium | reverse complement strand
TGAAGTCATACGCCGCTGCCTCGCGCGCAGCTTCGGCGACCTCCTCATCACTGGCATTCGTGTTGCCATAGCGAATGTTGTCGGCGATCGTTCCCGTGAACAGCGTGGTCTTCTGCGGGGCATAGGATATGAGCGTGCGCAGCTGCACCTGCGGAATACGCATGATATCGATGCCGTCAAGCAGAATGCGGCCGTTCGTGGGGTCGTAGAAACGCTCGATGAGATCGACGAGTACGCTCTTTCCCGATCCCGTCGCCCCAATGAGCGCATAGGTCTTGCCCGCCTCGAGCTCAAAGCTGATGCCATCGAGCGTGGGCTCTTCGGCCCCCTCGAAACTGAAGCTGACATCCTCGAAGCGCACGGAATGCGCATGAGCGGATGTGGGAGCCTCCATGAGCTCGGCGGCATCGGGGTCGTGTACGGTCGGCTCGCATTGCAGCACGGCCGTGACGCGTTCGGCGGCAGCCTGAGCGCGCGGCCATATCATAAAGATCATCGAGAGCATCATGACCGACATGAGCAGCATCATGGCGTATTGGATAATCGCCATCAGATCGCCCGCCTGGAAGCTGCCCAGGTCGACGAGGTGACCGCCAACCCAGGCAATGACGATAATCACGAGGTCCAGCACGAAGCCGATGAGCGGCATGAGGACAGACATGCGACGCGCAACGGAGACATTGGTGTCGGCGAGCACCTTGTTGGCGTGCGAGAAGCGCCCCTCCTCGAACCCCTCCTTGTTGTACGCCCTGATGACGCGAATGCCCGTAAGCCCCTCACGTGTGACGCGATTGAGGTCGTCAATGCGCGCCTGCAAGGATCGCAGAAGCGATCGCCACGATGAGGGCCATGACGGGAATGGCCGCGAACACGGCTATCGAGAGCTCGACGCTCTTCTGAAACGCCATAAGAGCCGCGCCGACGAACATGATGGGTGCCATCATGGCTATGGTCATGGTCATCAACGCAAAGCGCTCGAGCTGCTGGATGTCATTGGTCGTGCGCGTGATAAGCGAAGAAGTTCCGAATTCACCGATCTCGCGCAGGCTGAACGCGGTGACACGTTTGTAGACGGCGCTGCGCAAGTTGCGACCGAACCCCATGGATGCACGTGCGGCGCACAGACCCGCCGCGATGTCGGCGACGACGCAGCCGAGCGCCCAGAGCAACATGATGCCGCCCATCTGGAAGATATAGGGCACGTCGTTGTTCGCGACGCCCGCGTCGATGACCTCGCTCATGAGATTGGGAATCATGAGGTCACAGCCAACGCGGATGGCCGTAAGAACGAACGCCCCTATAAACAGGGGCGTGAAGCGCATGAAGTATGTCCTGACGAGCCCGAGCATGGCGCTTGGGCTAGCTCCTGTACCCGTTGGGATTAGCCTGCTGCCAGCGCCACGAGTCAGCGCACATGTCCGCGATGTCGTACTGGGCCGCCCAACCTAGCTCGTTGGCTGCCTTGCTACAATCGGCATAGCAGGCTGCTATATCTCCCGCTCGGCGCGGCTTGATAGCATAGGGAACCTCGACACCGGTCGCATCTTGAAAGGCGTGCACAAGCTCGAGGACACTCGTGCCGTTGCCCGTCCCTAGATTGTAGATATACAGGCCGCCCTCGGGTTTGATTGCCTTGAGCGCTGCGACATGTCCGCTTGCAAGGTCCATGACATGGATGTAGTCACGCACGCCTGTGCCATCGGGCGTGTCGTAGTCATCGCCAAAGACGCCGAGCTTTTCGAGCTTACCCACGGCAACCTGCGTGATGTAGGGCATGAGGTTGTTGGGGATGCCAGCCGGATCCTCGCCCATGGTGCCCGACGGATGGGCTCCGATGGGGTTGAAGTAGCGCAGCAGCACGACGTTCATGTCCGGGGTGGCATGCTGCACG
>CABURF010000307.1 GCA_902493755.1 uncultured Coriobacteriia bacterium | reverse complement strand
GCCAAGATATCGTGCTATTCGTGGCTCAAGTGCATCGCCGAGGGCTCGAACTTCTAAAAGGAGCTCGACGCAGCTGACGAGCTCGCGCTCTTCATGGGCGCGCAAGATCCCGAGGCAGCTGCCGCTGCCGCCAAGATCGAGGCACCGAAAAACGGCATCAAGTTCCTCTGGAACTACGCCGGCAACTGCATCACCAACCAGCACGGTGACGTCAACCGCGTCTTCGAGACGCTCTCAGACGAGAAGAAGTGCGAGTTCGTCGTCGTGTGCGACACCTTCATGACGGACTCGGCCAAGTACGCCGACATACTGCTCCCCGACGCCATGCGCGCCGAGCAGCTCAACATGTCGACCAACGGTTATTCCGAGTATTACTGGGGCGTCACCGTCGGCGGCCCGGCACAGGAGCCTCCCTTCGAGTGCCGCCCGATCTACGATGTGCACGCCGAGATTGCCGATCGCTTTGGCGTGAAGGACAAGTTCACGGCCGGCAAGACCCAGGCCGAATGGGTTCGTTCCACCTACGAAGAGGGCGCGGCTGAAGACCCCGAGATGCCCTCCTGGGACCAGATCCTCGAGCAGGGCGTATGGAAGCGCGAGCTGCCCACGGCCATCGCCTTCGAAAAGAACGTCGCCGACCCTGTGGGCAATCCCTGGAAGACGCCGTCGGGCAAGATAGAGATCTACTCCGAGGCGCTCGAGAAGATCGCAAGCGAGCGGGAGCTATCGGAAGGCCAGGTCATCTCCCCCATTCCCATCTTCGATCCCGGCGTGGAAGGGTACGGCGCCGTCACGAGCGAGTATCCGCTCTACATGTCCGGTTGGCACGACAAGGCCCGCACGCACTCCTCGTTCGGCGCGCTCGAGGTGCTGCGCGATTACAACCGCCACCGCCTGTGGATCAACCCCATCGATGCCGAACCGCGCAAGATCAACGATGGTGACATGGTGCGCGTCAAGAGTCCGGCCGGCGAGGTGCAGGTCGAGGCGCATGTCACGTCGCGCATCGTCCCGAGCGTCATCGCCATGCCCCAGGGCTTCTGGCACGAGGCCAACATGGAAGGGGACAAGCTGGACACCGGCGGATGCATCAACACGCTCACCACCTACACGCCCTCGCCCCTCGCCCACGGCAACGGACTCAGCAATTCGATCATCGCCGAAGTGCGGAAAGTTTAGAGGTGAATCATGGCTCAATACGGATTCTTCTACGACAACACGCGCTGCACGGGATGCAAGACCTGTGTGATGGCGTGCAAGGACTACTACGACTCCCCGCTCGACATCGCGCGACGCAAGGTGTACGACATCGAGGGCGGGCAATGGAAAGGCGAGCAGAACGGCGCCTACGAGACGGACAGCTTCCTCTACCACCTCTCCATCGGCTGCCAGCACTGCGATAACCCGGCTTGCGTGAACGCCTGTCCCACGACCGCCATGCACAAGGACCCCAAGGACGGTATCGTCAAGGTGGACACGACCAAGTGCATGGGATGCGGCTACTGCGTCATGGCATGCCCGTACAACTCGCCGCAAATCGACCACGAAAGCGGTCACGCCGTCAAGTGCGAGGCATGCTGGGAGCGCTTGGATGCGGGCAAGACGCCTGTGTGCGTGAGCGCCTGCCCGCTGCGTGCGCTCGATAGCGGCCCCATCGAGGAACTCAAGGCAAAGTACGGTGACGTGCGGCAGATCTACCCACTGGTGGACCCATCGATGACGCAGCCCAACTTCATCATCAAGCCGTCACCGGCATCCGAGCTCCCGTACGTCGAGTCCGGATACGTTTCGAACCCAGAGGAGGTCTAGCTCATGGATGCGGTAATCAAGGAACTTCCATTGGCGCTGTTCACGACGCTTGCCTCGGTGGGCATCGGCGCCTTCGTCGCGATGTTCTGCGCGATATACGTCAACAAGTC
>CABURF010000306.1 GCA_902493755.1 uncultured Coriobacteriia bacterium | reverse complement strand
CCCTGCAGATGGGCGATCGTGTCGAGATCCTCACGCACAAGAACGCCTCGCCCTCACGCGATTGGCTTTCCATTGTCAACACGCCACGTGCTCGTTCCAAGATCAGGGCGTACTTCGCCAAGATCACACGCAACGACGACCTTGAGCGTGGACGTGACTACATCGTGCGCGAGGCGCGCAAGAACGGTGTCACGCTTTCGAGTGCCAAGATGACACCTGCCTTTGCCGAGGTCGCCGAGGCGCTCAACTTCAAGAACGCCGACGAGATGTATGTCGCGGTCGGCGCCGGGAATCTCTCGCCCAAGCAGGTCATGCATCGAGCGGTGCGCATTATCAACAAGGCGGCGGGTACCAGCAGCGTCGCTGCGGCAGAATCGGCCACCGAGCACATCGTCTTTCCTGAGGTAACGCCACGCGGCGAGGGCAAGCGCAAGGGCAAGAAGTCCACACACAACAAGACGGGCGTCATCGTCAAGGGGCTCGATGACGTCTACGTACGCCTTTCGCATTGCTGTAATCCGCTTCCCGGTGACGACATCATCGGTTTCATAACGCGCGGCCGCGGTGTCTCGGTGCATCGCTCCGATTGTCCCAACGCGCAGGACCTGCGTCGCAATCCCGAGCGCATCATCGAGGTCGCTTGGGAGGGTGAAACCGAGGCTGTCTATCAGGTTGAGATTTACATCGAGGCTATCGATAGATTGCGTCTATTGCAGGATATTGTCATGTTCCTCGCCGATTCGGGTGTCAATATCGTGTCGTGTACGACGACGACTCACAAGGATGACATTGTCGAAATGCGCTTCGTGTTCGAAGTCTCCGACCTCGCCATCGTCAACCGCATTTTGTCCGATACCAAGAAAATCGACGGTGTCTTTGGTGCGTCTCGCGTGCCGGGCAAGCAGAAAGACACCGCGCCCAAGAGTGCATAGGGAGCATCATGAACATCGAGACATGCAAGGTCGGACCCATTCAGACCAACTGCTACATCATCGAAGATAACGGGGAAGTCCTCGTCATTGATCCGGGCGATGATCCTACAATCATCAATGCGGATATCCATGCACGCTCCGTCAAGGGGATTGTCGTTACGCATGCCCATTGGGATCATGTTGGCGCCCTCTCGGGCCTTGCCAGCATCACCGGGGCTCCTGTTGCCATGTCGGTGGCAGACACGGCGCTTGTTGATGGCATTTCTTATCAGAATGGGCACGATCTTGACCGTGGCTATGGAGCGCCGCACGTCAATCGGCATCTGCGCGAAGGCGATGAGCTCACAGTTGGCTCCAAGGTCTTCACGGTTATCGAGACACCGGGACATTCTGAGGGCTCCATTTGTCTGTACTGTGCGGAGGACGGCGTCCTTTTCTCTGGTGATACGCTGTTCTCGGGTGGTCGCTTTGGGCGTACGGACTTCGAACACGGCTCCATGGAGCAGATGGTCGAGACGCTCTCGACCAAGTTCGTGGATATTCCCGATGAAGTCATCATATATCCGGGGCATGAAGGTGCATCGACTATGGGTGCCGAGCGTAGGCTCAATCCATATTTGCGATAGATGGGGCACATACCAGAGTGCATTTGACGCGTTTGCCAACTTTCTTCTTGCGCGCTGGCATGTTTCGTTTATAATTTCGACTTGCGCATGTGCGCGGTATTCCTCGGTAGCTCAACGGCAGAGCACTCGGCTGTTAACCGAGTTGTTGTAGGTTCGAATCCTACCCGGGGAGCCAGCATTTTCCAGGGCCGCCTTATCGCGGCCCTGCTCATAGGGGCGTATAGCGCAGCGGGAGCGCACTTCCTTCACACGGAAGGGGCCACAGGTTCGAACCCTGTTACGCCCACCATGAAAGCCAAAAGCCAGGCACTTCTTTCGCCTGGCTTTGCTATTGCCAGAACTCGCGTAGAATAGACCACCATGATTCTCAATGTCGAC
>CABURF010000305.1 GCA_902493755.1 uncultured Coriobacteriia bacterium | reverse complement strand
GGTCTTGAGTTTGACGGTGACGTTGGACTTCTCGATCATGGTGGTGAGGTAATCGAAAAGCGGCATGACGTCTTCGTCCTTGTCGCCCTTTATCATGGAGGCGAGCTTGATACGGCCACCGAGCTCGCTCTTCTTCTCGTATATCGTCACGTCGAATCCGCGTTCGGCGGCATCGAGCGCGCATTGCATTCCTGCCGTACCGCCGCCAATCACCATGACTTTCTTACTTGCCTCGACGGGCTTGAGCTCGAGCTCGCGTTCTCTTCCGAGCGCGGGGTTCACGCGACAGATGCGTGGCGACGTGACGGGATCCTCGCAGCTCGCGCAGCGATTGCACCGGCGAATCTCGTCGGTACGACCCTCCTTGACCTTGTTGGCGAACTCGGGATCGGCCCAGAGGTAGCGTCCGTAGGCGATGATATCGGCATATCCCTCTCGCAACACGCGCTCGCCCTTGACCTCATCCATGCGGCCGACGCCGATGACCGGAACGTTAACGGCTTCCTTGACGGCCTGGATTCCCGGCATGAGGATGCCAAGATCGTTGAAATCCTCCATATAGGGTTCCATGAAGGGTTCGGGGTCGGGGTAGGGGAAGTAGTCGGGACAGTAGCGGAAGGGGAGCTTGCCGTATCCATACCCCGATACGCTTATGTACTGGTAGCCGCACGCTTCGAGAGCGCGGGCATTTTCCACGGCAATCTGCGGCGTGATACCACCCGAGACGAGCGGAGACCATTCCTGCCCGTTGATGCGCGTGCCTATGACGAAGTCCGGCCCGCATGCATCACGCACCATATCGTAGATCTCGCGCATGAGGCGTGTGCGGTTCTCGGCGTTCTGAGGGCCATACTCGTCATCACGGTGGTTCCACAGCGGACTCAGGAAGCTGTTGAGGAAATAACCATGGGCACCGTGAATCTCGACCGCGTCAAATCCGGCTTTCCATAGACGAACGGCAGCATCAACGATGAGTTGCTTTTTCTCCTGAATCTCGTCGTGCGTAAGACCATGGGTTGCGAGCCCCTCGGGAGGAGGGGTGGGAAGGTCTTCGATTTCGAGTGTCGAGGCGCAGATGGGTCTGCCACCTCCTTGCACGGGAGCGAGTGGGCCGCCGTGATGGAGCTGGCCGATAACGCGGCAATCGTGCTTGTGCAGACGCTCGGCAAGTTCGGTGAGGCCCGAGATGAACTTGTCATCATAAGCGCAGAGGTAGATGCCTCCACCTACTGGCGGTTCCCAGTTGATGCCAGCGATGTCGATGGCGCCGACACCGCCCTTGGCCATACTCTCGTACAGGTCAATGCCTGCGCTGCCATCGGCGGTACCATCGAGGTTCCACCTCCATGTTGACTGGGGTGCCTTCATGATTCTGTTCTTCATCTTGAAGGATGGGGCAATTTCAATGGGTGACATGAGATGTTCGAATTCCTGCATCATATCCTCTTTCGACGGCCATCACGGGACTACGCGTTCATGTGGCTGTCATCATAGGGAGCGCGATGGGGGCATTCCAAGTACGCACTTTATTGTTAGCGCTTTCACGTGCTCCACGATTGGATGACATGGGAGTTCCTGCGCTTCTTCTTACTTTTAAGTGCGTAATTGTTTCGGCGTAGTCCCGTTTTTAGAATCTTGGGAGAAGGCAGGATTACATGAGGGTTTCTAAGGAGAGTGATCACACATGATTAGCAGAATGGGCCTCTTGAAGCGCAAAGAGGGCACGACGCAGGAAGAGTTCAAGGACTATTGGCTCAACGTTCATGGTCCTATCGCCGCAGAGATGAAGAACCTGCGCCATTACTCTCAGCATGCGGTATGCGACAACGAGCATCGCCATCCCTTGGGTCAGGGCCCAATTGTCATCGATGGCTATTCCGAGCTGCAGTTTGATAGCTATGGCGACATGGTCGAGGGCGTCATGTCGTTAGACGGCAAA
>CABURF010000304.1 GCA_902493755.1 uncultured Coriobacteriia bacterium | reverse complement strand
CGACCGAATACGAGCCGATGTCGGCACTCGTCCTCTCGTATGCCGTCAAGGAGAGCATCGACAGGTACTACAAGGCCTATACGGTGTGCGAGCATCCCCTCAACAGGGGGGACATAACGCCGTTCGTCATAACCTTCTCGGAAATCATCGTCGACGCCATGACCAGGCTGAGGGATTCGCTCGTCGAGCGCGAGAAGGTGTTCGGCGACTATCTCGACATCATCCTCCCGGCCGTACCGGATGAGAGCAGGAGAGTCGCCGAGGCGCTCCTGACCGCCACGCTGTTCTCGTTCGACGGTGTCACGGTGGCAGAGCTCGTCGACACGTTCGGCAAGTCGAGGCAGACAATATACAAGAGGATGGAACCCGTGAAGGAGATGGGATGGGTCAGGTCGTCGCATGTCGGCAGGCAGACCTACTACAAGTTGGACCTCGACGTCGTGGATGCGGAATGCCTGTAGGAAAGCCAGTTGCGCAACAGATGAAGATGATCGGCTCCTTGCCGTCTGGGCAACAGATGCCGTTCTCGAAATCTGGTCTGTGGTAAATTCGTTGTCTTGGGGAAGGAGTGCCCATGAACATCGAGAAGTCAACTCAGGACAAGGCTGCCGAACTTGAGATGCAGCATGAGAGATACTTCGGCAGGGAAGTGATCAGCACTCCGAGCAATTCGGTCGAGGCTCCGCGCTTCGAGATTTTTACGGCCTTTACACCCGTCCGCACTATCTGCACGGCCGGAATCGGCAAATAGTGGGTTCCTGGAATCAAACTCTCATAATCGAGTCGAGCACCGGCGCTGGCTGGGGAATCACGATGGCGCCGATGGCGGAGTTGCGGTAGCCAGCGCCTATTCCTTGTCACCGTCATCTGGGGACATCCGGGCATCGGTCCGGATGTCCCTCCATTTATGCCTAAATGCAGAATATATCGAGAAAGGCATGATGAAGCGGCGATGTAGCGAACGGCACCGGCAAGACGGCTCCGAATCACAGCCTGTCCTGCGGATACGCGATGCAACGCGCATGCATCCAGCTTTGGAAAGGTAGTGCAAGAATCCAGGGGGAGCGGACAGCGACGAGACGGAATCGAGATGCGGTTGAGACGGTAGCGTGCGGTAAGGTTCAGGCATCGTCTTCGTCCGTTGGAGCCAAGCAATGCATCACGATCATGAAGTCCGGCGCATCTGCGCCACCGCCTACCTAGACCATATACGGTCGCTGAAGACGCATATCGATTCGCTGCAGGAAAGGATAGAGCCGCTTCGCGAGGCGATCGGCAACACGATGGACTACCGCGAGCGCGTGTCAGCCTCGCCGAACCCAAAGGCGTTCGAGGATGCGGTGATACGCCTTCAGGAACTCATCGCCGACTATTGCACCGAGATAGCCGAGTTCGCCGAGGAGCAGCACGTGGCCTACGGCGTGACGAGGAGGCTGTCGAGACCCGAGTACCGCATGGCAATCGAGATGCACTACATCGACGGCAAGCCGTGGAACGCCGTGTGCAGGGCGATGGGATACACCAAGGACGGCATGATGAAGCTGCGCCGCAAGGCCGTCGACGAGGTGTACGACCTGATGCCCGAATCGGAGCGCAGGGTTCACATTCCGAACGCCGCAGCGTGAAACTGGGCACCAAAAGGCACCTAAAGGCACCTGAAAATCCGATATCGTGTAACCAGTGAAATCTGGGCACAGACCCAGGCATGCGGAGCCGCCCACGTTGGGCGGCTCTTTTTTCATCGGATGGTTGGCAGAGACAAGACGAATGCGCCCGGTCGCTACCCGGGTATGCCGCCAAGCGCGGCATCGAAGGTGCAAATCCTTCACCATCCGCCAAATGCCCCGGGCAGGTGTGTGAAATCCCACCATCCAGCCATAGCGCGCACCTGCCGGGCGCCAGACGAGAGAGTGCAGTCATGGTCACCATCGAGTACATAGGCCG
>CABURF010000303.1 GCA_902493755.1 uncultured Coriobacteriia bacterium | reverse complement strand
CGCACAATCTTAACGTTCGAAAGGAAAGCCCGGGTTTTGCACCCGGGCTTTTTAATTATCTGCGAAGGCGTGTCGGCAATCACCTGTGCGAGCAAATTGTAGTGCTCATTGCTGATACATGCGCCTTGTCGTTTGATAGAGCTTCATGACCTGCATACTCGGTTGCTTGGGAAAGATAAGGCCATAAGGCATGTAGTGTGGTTCGGCCAAGGAGATGCGGGCAAGGTTCGGATGGATATCCTCCCAGATCTCGGTCGTAACGATGGCGCGATTGTTTAATTCGCAGTCTGCGAACAGTTCCATCGTGTAGAAGGGGACATCCGTGATTCGGTTTGCTCCGAGGCCAACAAGGTAGGAGCGTGCGGCGTCGTAGTCGGCCGATACGCCTGGCCTCATCATGACGAGGTCAAGGTCATGGAGCAGCTCTTCATCGACCACTTCGGGAATGTCCGTTCCTGGCAATTTTGGTACTGCGACGCATAGCCGAGTTCGTGTTAGCTCGAGGAAGAGGCACTGGTCTCGGTAGAGCTCGGACATATAGAGCCCCTCCATCACGTCATACGATACGCCGAGTCCGCGCAGGTAATTGCCCGGCTCGATTCCCGCGCTCTCGAGCGAGGTGATGTCAATGCGCGTGCCCGGCGCGCTCTCGATCATGTGTGACCATATTCCTGGAAGCAGGCGACACTTCATGAGTAATGAAGTTGCCACGCGTATAGGTCCATCGCCCTTCTGAATCGTGCGCGCGCGAGCAACTGCCTCATCACAGTGACGCACGATCTCCATGGCATCCCGATAGAGCGATTCGCCCGCCTCGGTTAGCTTGACGCCGCAAGGCCCACGCTCGAACAAGATGATGTCCAATCGCTGCTCAAGAAGGTCGATTTGCTGAATGAGAGAAGACGGCGCGATATAGAGCGCGCGGGCAGCCTTGCTGAAGCTCCCCGCATTTGCCGTTTCGATGAAGGATTCGATGTGGCGCGAGTACACGGTCACTCCTTTGTATCAGGTTTAAACCTTATACAGTCATAGATAAAAGCGCGATTAAAAGGGAATTATAGCAACTACTATAAGGTCGTGTACGAAAGTGGAGGGGGACATAATGGATGTGAACGCGCTCAAGCGTAAGAGGTACGTGTATCTATTTGCATCGGCAGCTTCGTTTCTGGTGTTGGGGCTCGTCTATGCCTGGTCGCTTTTTGCAACGCCGCTCGCCACCATCTACGGGTGGGAGCTGAGCGCGGTGAAGGTTACTTTCACGATTTGCATGGCGGCGTTTTGCGTGGGTGGTCTCATCGGGGCGCAAGTGCTGAAGCGTCTTGGCGTCAGGGGAGCCATTTTGCTTTCGGCGACGCTGCTCGTATGCGGCTTTGCGGGAACCGCGCTGCTCGCTCCCCAGGGCATCTGGGCACTCTACCTGTGCTACGGCGTTCTGATTGGCTGTGGCACGGGGTTGGGGTATAACGTTGCCATCGCCACGGTCACCTTGTGGTTCCCCGACAGGACCGGTTTTGCTTCGGGCGTCATGTTCATGGGCTTTGGCCTGGGCTCTCTCACCTTGGGAACGCTCGCGAATGCCATCATCGCGACGACGGGGCTCGTTACGGCTTTGACCGTCGTCGCGATAACCGCCGGCATCGTCATGACATGTCTGGCGCTGCTTCTGAAGCGTGCTCCCGACAACATCGGCGAGCTGCTTGGCGTGGAGAAGAAGGCGGAGGCCGCAGCCGACGAGGAAGCCGACAAGCGCAGGTTGTTTCGCGACCCGGCTTTCTACATCTACTACCTCTGGGCAAGCATCCTTTTGGGTGCGGGTGTTCTCGTGATCGGCACCTCCAAGCTGGGTGCTCTGGAGCTTGGCATAAGCGAGGTCTTCGCTACGACGCTCGTGGGCATCATTTCCATCGTCAACGGGGCGGCTGGGCTTACCATGGGCGTTATCTACGACAAG
>CABURF010000302.1 GCA_902493755.1 uncultured Coriobacteriia bacterium | reverse complement strand
CACCGTGGCGAGGCCCTTCGCGCCTTCATCCGCGAATTCGAAAAATGAGACAAAAGTCGCCGGGGCACTTTTGTCTGGTTTCGGGGATGCGAGGGCGTAAAGGAGGCACGGTCTCCCTCTTACACCCCTCGCCTCATTTTGTTCCCACAAACGCGTGCGAGTCTGATAGACTGTGCAACTGCGCGAAACGCGCCAGGCCGATGTAGCTCAGCTGGTAGAGCACCGCACTCGTAATGCGGGGGTCAAGAGTTCGAGTCTCTTCGTCGGCACCATCAAAACCCAGGGCCCGCGTCGCGGGCCTTTTTCTTCTAGGAGGCACGCATGACGTTCTCGTTAGACGATCTCAAAACACATTATGCGCAGGTTCCCGAGGATGGCGGTCTCGACAGTCGCTGCGAGATGTTCGTTCCCGGCGGGCTCGATTCCCAGGTGGTGCTCGATCTTGTCTGCCGTCGCGGCAAGGGCGCCTACAAGCTTTCCGATCACGTGGGCCCGCAAGGCCGCGTCATCGGTATCGACTGGCGTGAGTCCTTCATCGAAGATGCCCGTGAGGGCGAGGCGCGCGCCGTTGAGAAGAACCAGCTCTCCGCAAGCAACATGGAGTTCCTCATTGCCTATCCCGAGCTTATCGACCAGATCGGCATCGAGGAAGGCAGCCTCGACTTCGTCTATGTCAACAGCGTCCTCAACCTTTTCTACGAGCCGGCACGCGTCATCAAGCTCGTCGGGCGGTTGCTCAAGCCTGCGGGCAAGCTCGTGTGCCAGACGGTGCTCGCCATCACGCCGCGCGACAAGCAGGTCATGGCACGGGCCCGCGCGGCCGGCAACGCCGTTCAGGCGGCGCCTAACCGCAAGGACTTCGCGCGCTGGCTGCACGACGCAGGCATGGACATGCCCACCTACGAGACGCTTGACGCACATCCCATCCAGCCCGACGATGCCGCGGCGCGTGCCGATGGCCAGGCTCCCGTCATCGAAACCGACGAGGATGCTCGTTTCACGAGCTGCATCGTGAGTGTCGAGAAACTCGGTGGCTTTGATTACCAGGCATTTCTACGTGACGATATCGCCCAATTTCGCTAGAGATGGGTTGGGGCAGAGAAATGCCGGTTACGCATGGCGGCCTCGATGCGGATGACGACGAGAATTTCGCACGAATCAAGGAGATGGCGACCATGGCTCTGAGCGACGGATTGAGAAGCGTCGAGGAAATCGAGCGCATGGAGGAGGTCATTGCGCGTAATCGCGACGAGCGGACGCGTCTTATCCGCGAGGACGAGGCTGCGTGCTCGGAAGAGCGTGCGTTTATGCTGGATGACGGCACGCTTTGGGAATACGTGACCGTGCACGACGAGTACGTGCGCATCATCGGCTGCAAGACGGATACAGAGTCGCTCGAGATTCCTGCGCTTATCGAGGGCAAGCCGGTTGCCGAACTTGCCATCGACGCGTGCTCGTACCTGGATTCGGTGCGGGAGATCATCTGCTCGCCACAAATCGAGAGAATCGGCAATTGCGCGTTTCGCTCTTGCGGCAATCTCGAGCGGCTGGTCTTGCCTCGCAATGTCGAGACGTACGATTCGTCGTGGGTTCGCGGGTGTCGCAAGCTCGCAGAACTCGTCCTTCCCGGCATGCTCGCACGTGTCACCTCGAGCATATTCGATGAGGGCAGGCTGCGCGCCCTTGTCATCGGGTTTGGCACCTATGACTTTGCGCCTGGGCTCTTCGCGCAGGGAGCACTCGAGCAGATTAGCATCGACGATGAGAATTCCTACATAACGACCGACGGGCAAGCCATCTTCGCACACGAGGGCACGCATCTGCGCGTTCTGGCACTTGCTTGCGAACGATACGCGGTGCCGGAGGGCTGTCAGGTCATCGAAAAGAAGGCGTTCGCAAACCGCGCGGAGCTCTACCGAGTCGACTTGCCCGATACCGTCACCACGATCGAGGATTA
>CABURF010000301.1 GCA_902493755.1 uncultured Coriobacteriia bacterium | reverse complement strand
TCAGGCTAAGGGAGGCAAGCTCCTCCTTGTCCATTCCCCGACGTAAGGCCTCTGTCATGTAGTAGATGCGATGCTCAGTCGGCGTCGAGACGAGACTCGTGAAATGCGTCTCGTCAAATTCGTCCTTGCCATCGCGCCCAAGGCCGCTCCTACCGTTCTCAAGCGAGCGCAACGCCTTGCCAAGCGCCTCCTCAAAGGTGCTTCCGATGGCCATGACCTCACCGACCGCCTTCATGCGTGTCGAGAGCGTCGCGTCGCTTCCCGCAAACTTTTCGAAGGCAAAGCGTGGAATCTTGACGACGACATAGTCAATGGACGGCTCGAAACACGCGGGCGTGGCCCTGGTGATGTCGTTTTGAATCTCGTCGAGCGTGTAGCCAACCGCGAGCTTGGCCGCCATCTTCGCGATGGGGAAGCCCGTGGCTTTGGAGGCAAGCGCGGACGAGCGGCTCACACGCGGATTCATCTCGATGACGATGAGGCGACCGTCTTCGGGATTCACGGCAAACTGCACGTTGGACCCGCCGCAGGCAACGCCGATTTCCTCCAAGATGGCAAGCGATGCATCGCGCATGCGCTGGTACTCGACATCCGTGAGGGTTTGGGCCGGGGCAACGGTAATCGAATCGCCCGTATGCACGCCCATGGCATCGAAGTTCTCGATGGAGCACACGATGATGCCATTACCGCACCGATCGCGCATGACCTCCATCTCGTATTCCTTCCAACCGATGATGGACTCCTCCACGAGTACCTCGCCTACGGGCGAGAGTTCGAGGCCCTCGCGCACGATATCGCACAGATCCTCCATGCCGTATGCGATACCACCGCCGGCGCCACCGAGCGTGAAGCTCGGACGCAATACGAGCGGAAAGCCAAACTCGCCGGCAAGCTTCTCGGCATCGGCGACGCAATAGGCGTAGCCGCTTCGCGCAACCTCCAAGCCGATGCGCTTGATGGCCTCGGCAAAAAGCTTGCGATCCTCGCCTTTTTGAATGGCGGCGAGGTCACAGCCAATCATCTCGACACCGTACTTCTCGAGTACGCCCGACTCGGCAAGCTCGACCGCACAGTTCAAACCGGTTTGTCCGCCCATGTTGGGCAAAAGTGCATCGGGACGTTCCTCCTCGATGATCTTCTCGATAACCGTAGCCGTAATGGGCTCGATGTAGGTGCGCGATGCCATGGCGGGATCGGTCATGATGGTTGCCGGATTCGAGTTAACGAGAACGACCTCGTACCCATCCTCCATGAGCACCTTGCATGCCTGGGTGCCCGAGTAATCGAACTCGCAAGCCTGCCCGATGACGATGGGACCGCTGCCAATGATGAGAATCTTCTTTATATCGTCTCTACGTGGCATGTAATGAAACCTTTCAAATCAACTTTCGAACAGGTCGCGGCATGGGCGCTTCGCCTCGACGGTCGCTCCCCGACAGCCCGCTTCGCGGTCTTCACGGCTCGCTCCCTTGGACCTCGGCTTCGCATCCCATGCTGCGATCGAGCCTCGGCAAGGCGCTTACTTCGCAATCTATGCCGTGCTTCGCACGTCCCGTACCTCGATATCCAAATAGTCGCTTCGGCCATCCATCAGACGGGAGAACGCCTCGAAGAGATACGAAGAATCGTGCGGACCAGAATCTGCCTCCGGATGGTATTGCACCGAGAACACGGGGTGATCGAGAAACGCCATGCCCTCCGGTGTGCCGTCGTTGAGGTTGACATGCGTGAGCTGGATACGGCCAAACTCACGCGACTCGACGACGGGGGCGATATGACGCTCGCTCCAGAACAGCAGGCTCTCGGGATGCTCGGCAAGACCGCCCGAGAGCTCGGGCACGAGCGGTCCGACGCTCTCGAAGAGCTGGCCGAAGCCGTGATTCTGCGCCGTAATCTCGACAGCTCCCGTACGCAGGTTCATGACGGGCTGATTACCACCATGATGGCCGTATTTGAGCT
>CABURF010000300.1 GCA_902493755.1 uncultured Coriobacteriia bacterium | reverse complement strand
ACGCACCCACGCCGGCCGCCTCCATCTCCTCGCGCACGATGGCGTCGGCCTCGCGCAGCGCCTCCAGGCGATCGCGCGTGATGGCGCCGAGGCAGCGCACGCCCAGACCGGGGCCGGGGAAGGGCTGGCGCTCCACCATGGACTCGGGCAGCCCGAGCTCGCGGCCGACCACGCGCACCTCGTCCTTGTAGAGCAGCTTGACGGGCTCGACCAAGTCGAACTGCAGGTCCTCCGGCAGGCCGCCCACGTTGTGGTGCGCCTTCACGCCGTCCTTGGACTCGAGGATGTCGGGGTAGATGGTGCCCTGGGCGAGGAAGTCGACCTCGTCGCCTACCTTGCGAGCCTCCTCCTCGAACACGCGGATGAACTCCGCGCCGATGATCTTGCGCTTGGCCTCGGGCTCGTCGACGCCGGCCAGCAGGTCCAGGAAGCGATCCGTGGCGTCCACGTAGACGAGGTTGGCGTCCATCTGGTTTTCGAAGACATCCACCACCTGCTCGGACTCGCCCTTGCGCATGAGGCCGTGGTTCACGTGCACGCAGATGAGGCTCTTGCCGATGGCCTTGATGAGGAGCGCCGCCACGACCGAGCTGTCAACGCCACCGGAAAGCGCCAGCAGCACCTTGCGGTCGCCAACCTGCTCGCGGATAGCCTCCACCTGCTCGTCGATGAATGCCTGGGCAAGTTCTGATGTCGTGATACGTATCATGTCGTCGGGTCGCTTGTTGGGGTCCATGCGCTTCCTCCTCGAAGGTGTGATGCCGGTTTTCGTTTTCGTGATTCTAACGCATCGCATGTCCCTCGGTGCGCTCTGACAAGCGCAGAATGACCGACCGGGAGGTTGGCATTGGCACAGGGCGGGTTTACATCGATACCACGGTTCCACATTTGCACGGAAACCCATACAATATGCGGGATGGCTCGATGGCATCATGCCATGTCATTCGCCTTGGATACCCGAAAGAGGAGCGTCGATGTATCACGGTGAACTCACCATGTATCTTTCCGGTCTCGATGACGCGAGCGTGCAGACGCTCCGGGACATCCCCGCGCTGGATCCATTTACTCATAGATTCATCTCGACGCCTTTGTTTGATCCTGATCTTGCGGCCGATGCTGACCTGACGATCGTCGCGCTCGACACCGAAGCCGATACATGGGTTTTGCAGGATTTCCTTGAGGACAAAGATGATTCCTGTGATGTCATAGCACTTGCTCCCGCCGGGCGTTCGGCTGAGACCGCCGGGTTGCTGTCGCGCCTCTCTGACATCTGGCCTGACGATATGCCCGCAAGCGAACTCGTCTGGCGTTTTAAAGGATGGCAACGCCATCGCAAGGAGCGCGCAGATGCCCTCGAGACTGCCCAATTTCTCGAGGCGACCATCAACTCCATTCCCTGCCTAGTTTGGTACAAGACCGCCGACGGCATTCACGAGAAAGTCAATGATAGCTTTTGTGAGACGGTCGGCAAGGAAAAGGATGATGTCCAAGGTCGCAGACATGCCTACATCTGGGATGTGGAATCCGATGATCCGGCTTGTATCGAGTCGGAGGCCCAGGTCATGGCCACGCGCAAGACCTGCGTTTCCGAAGAGGTCGTTCAAAGCGGCAGTGGCACGAAGCTCCTGACGACTTACAAGTCACCACTTTACGATTTTGATGGTAGCGTGATGGGTACCGTGGGCGTTGCAATCGATGTGACGCAGGAGCGCGCTTACGAACGCGATTTGCTCCAGAAGAACCAGACGCTCGAGAACATGTTTACCGCCATGGATTGCGGCGTTCTCACGCACACACTCGATGGCACGCGCGTCATTGGCGTAAATCAGGCGGCGCTCGACATCCTGGGCTATGAATCCGAGGAGGACTTGCTCGCACACGGGTTCGACATGGTGGCAGATTCGGTCATCGAGTCCGATAAGGAGATGCTACGCGAGAAGTTCGCCACGCTCGAACATG
>CABURF010000299.1 GCA_902493755.1 uncultured Coriobacteriia bacterium | reverse complement strand
ATGAGGCGGTCTGAGTGATTGATGGTGGCTAGAGAGGGACTTGAACCCCCGGCACAGGGATTTTCAGTCCCCTGCTCTACCAACTGAGCTACCTAGCCATGGCGCTTAACAGCAGCGGTTAGTTTACCAAAACGAGCGTTGCGGTCAAGCTTCGTCCCTCAAGAGGTCGACAGCCTGACACGCGAGGTCACGAATCTCATCATCATCGCACTCCGAGAGTTCGAGCAGTGGTTCGAGCGCCGCAAGGTCCTTGAAGTGCGCAAGCGCCTCGATGGCGTATCGCACAACCCACTCGTAGTCGTCGTCAAGCGCCTCGATGCACAGCTCCGTGGTCTCCTTGTCTGCGGGGAAGTGCCCAAGCGTCCAGACGCACGCCGCGCGCAACTCGCCCTCCTTGTCACCGAGAGCGCCAAGCAGCGCGATACGGGCTTTCTCGATGAGGGTATCATCCGTCGTGATGTCGAAGCCTGCGAGCTCGGAGCGCTCGCCGATAGCCGTCGCAGCGGCAACGCGTATGGAAGGTTCGATTGTCTTGTCCGCGACGATCTCGCAGAGCTTGTCGAGGCAGCGCGTAGTGGGAATCTGGCCAAGCGACCAGGCGCAGTTCACGGCGACGCGCTCGTTCGGATCATTCAAGCACTCGACCAAAGCCTCGAACGCACGGTCGTCGCCGAAAATACCAAGTGCCGTGGCAGCAGCCGCCCGCACCTCGTCCACCGGGTCAAAGAGGCAGACAAGCACAGGCGCAAAGCCGCGCGCGTCAGCAGCCTTGGCCAGGCCCGCAACCGCCATGGCACGAGCGCGGGGATCATCATCGTGCGTAAACTCGATAAGCAGTTCAATATTCTCAGCGGGCATCGTGCCCCTCCATTCTCCGTCTGTACTTTGGAGGATTTTACGATAAAATGCCAAGGCACTGGGCGATTAGCGCAGCGGGAGCGCATCTGCCTTACAAGCAGAGGGCCGCAGGTTCGAACCCTGCATCGCCCACCAGAGATTTCCTCGAGCCGCTCCGTGCGGCTCGTTTCATTGGTACAACCGCTTCGATTGAGAGCATGTGCATATGAGGGTAATTCAGACATCTGAGATCACGAATGCGGTAAGCGAGCTTTGTATCCGGGCCAACTGCGTCATGAGCGAAGGGCTCTTGAACGCACTGCATGAGGCACGTGATAGCGAGGAGTGGCCCGTGGCCAAGGCGACGCTCGGCTGCATGCTCGAGAACGCCGCCATCGCCGCTAATGAGATGGTGCCCATTTGCCAAGACACGGGTGCAGCCTGCGTCTTCGTCGAATTAGGCCAGGACGTCCATATCGAAGGCGGCTCGCTCGTCGACGCCATCAACGCGGGCATTGCGCTCGGCTATACCGAGGGCTACCTGCGCAAATCGATAGTGGCAGACCCGCTGCGTCGCGTGAACACGGATGACAACACGCCCGCACTCATCACCGTCGATATCGTAGATGGCGACGCCCTCAAGATTACGCTTGCGCCCAAAGGCGCTGGCTCGGAGAACATGGGGCAGCTCAAGATGCTCAAGCCGGCTGATGGTATCGAGGGAGTGCGAGACTTCGTGCTCGACGCCGTCAGGCATGCCGGTCCCAATCCCTGCCCGCCCATCATCGTAGGTGTGGGTGTGGGTGGCAACTTTGACCACGTCGCTTCGCTTGCCAAGCGTGCCCTGCTTCGACCCGTGGGCGTGCACAACCCCGACCCCTTCTACGCGCAGCTCGAAATCGAATTGCTCGACGCCATCAACGCCTTCGGCACCGGCCCTGCCGGCTTCGGTGGTGCGACGACAGCCCTCGCCGTCAACGTCGAGCAGGCTCCCACGCACATCGCCTGCTTGCCCGTCGCAGTCAACATCAACTGCCACGTCGCCCGCCACGAGGAGGTGGTACTGTGATGGGAATGCCCGAAGCACAGCACATCAACGGGGATATCACCCGCGAGCTTGCACAAAC
>CABURF010000298.1 GCA_902493755.1 uncultured Coriobacteriia bacterium | reverse complement strand
CCCCCGTCCCCCTGTCACCGTCCCCCACTTCGCTGCCGTCACGCATCAATCACATCATCGTTTCGGCAGCGCGAACCACATGTTCACAAAGCACGCTCGTCGTAACGGAGCCGACACCGCGTGGCACAGGCGTCACCGCATCGACAACATCCACCACCTCGTCAAAGGCGATATCACCCACGAGAGAGCCGTCATCGGCGACATTGATGCCGACGTCGATGAGTGTCTGGCCAGGTGCGACGTGGTCCGCACCGACCATGGCGGCACGACCCGCACAGGCCACGACAATGTCGGCTTCGCGCGCGAGCACCTCAAGCCCGACCGTGCGCGAGTGTGCGATGGTCACCGTCGCATTACGCTCGAGCAGCAGCATGGAAAGCGGCTTGCCAATTACGAGGCTGCGCCCGATGATGACGGCGCGCTTGCCCGCGATGCCGATGCTGTAATGGTCCAGAATCTCGATGCAGGCCTGCGCCGTGCACGGCGCAAAACCCACACCGCTTCCCGTAAAGATGGCGCCGAGCGATTGCTCGTTGCAGGCATCAACGTCCTTGTACGGCGTAAGCGTGTTACACACGCGCTCCTCGTCGATATGCGCGGGAAGCGGTCGCAGCATAAGCAGACCGTGGATGGAATCGTCCCCGTTGACGGATTCCACCACCTCGACCAGCCGCTCTGTCGTCACGTCCTCATCGAACACGAGGTTGCGTACCGCAACGCCCGTAAGCTCAGCGCGCTTACACGCGCCGCGCTCGTACGAAAGGTCGTCGGGCCGCTCGCCCACGCGCAATATGCCCAGGCACGGCGTGACGCCCTGCTCTTTGAGTGCAGCCACACGCTGTATCACGGACACGCCGATCGCCTCGGCAACCTGTGGTCCCTCAAGAATCATTGCGCTCATCGCAGATGCTCCTCTACCTGCGCGAACACGGCATCCGCCATGGGCAGGTACTCGTCAAGAAGCTCGCGCGCCTGCGTATTGCAGGCCCCGGCATGCACGCGATCTACCATGAGCCGCGTGTTGACGAAGACGTTGAGGCTCGCCGCCTGCAGGGCCGCCTTGCACAGGATTACGCCGCAGCCCGCGTCCGAGATGACAAGGGGGCTTCCCAGCGCAGCAAAGCGCTTGCATAGCTCGATAGCGCGTGCACACGCGCGCATGATATCGAGCGGAACAGCAGTCGCATCTCGCAGACATGTCTCCAGGACCTGCGCCTTATGCGCCTTCTCCTCGTCGGTCGCGCTCGGCAAGCCGTAGGCAGCGGAAAGCGGCATGAACACCTGCGCGTCGGCCTCAACAAGCGCAAGCAAATGGGCCTGCAGGTCATCGGCATCGAGCATGAGCTCGACAAGTTGCGGTTCGACGTCTGCGTGCTTGGGTTTGCCCACGGTAAAGGCACCGACCATGTCGCCTAGGCCCGCGCCGATGGCGCCCACAAGCGCAGCCGCACCCCCGCCTCCGGGGGCTGGTGCCTTCGAGGAAAGGGCCTCGACAAAGTCCTCACAGCTGAGCTCGATGCTCTTCGTCATCTAGAACAGTCCCGTGATCTTTCCGTCGCTGTCGACATCGATTTTCTCGGCACTCGGCACTTTGGAAAGGCCCGGCATGGTCATGATATCGCCGGTCAATGCGACGATGAAGCCGGCGCCTGCCGAAACGGTGAGATTGCGCACCGAGATGCGGAAGTCGCGAGGCGCACCCAGCAGGGCGGGATTGTCGCTGAACGAGTACTGCGTCTTGGCCACGCAAACGGGCAAGTCACCGAAGCCCTGCTCCTTGAGCAGCTTGAGCTGTGCCGGCGCGTTCTCGACGAAGTCAACGCCATCGGCATGGTAAACCTTACGAGCAACGGCATCGAGCTTGTCCTCGATGGACGTGCCCTCGAGCTCGTACGAATACGTCATCTGCGAAGGAATCTCGCAGGCATCGACCACCGCACGCGCAAGATTGATGGCACCCGCACCCCC
>CABURF010000297.1 GCA_902493755.1 uncultured Coriobacteriia bacterium | reverse complement strand
CGTCATCAGTCTTTGCGTTTTACATCAAGCGCGCGAAAGAAACAGCTCGTGGCGCCCGTGTGGCAGGCAGGACCTGCAGCATCGACCTTCACGAGGAGCGTATCTCCGTCACAGTCATAATACAGTTCCTTGACCGTTTGAATGTTTCCACTTGTTAAACCTTTGTTCCAGAGCTCCTGACGCGAGCGCGACCAAAACCAGGTGGTCCCCGTCTCTCGTGTAAGCTCGAGAGACTCGGCGTTCATCCAGGCAACCATGAGGACCTCGCCTGTATCGTATTGCTGCACGACGCACGGGATAAGGCCGTGCTCGTCAAAACGAAGATCGTTGATACCCATGAAGTACCTATTGCCCTTGCTTCGCGTATTTGGCCTCGGTCTCTTGCTTGGTGCCTTCCCACCAGTCGCGATTGTCTTCATACCAGGCTATAGTGTCACGCAAGCCCTCATCGAAGTTCGTGTGCTTGGGCTGCCAGCCAAGTTCGCGACGCAGCTTCGTGGAATCGATGGCATAGCGGCGATCATGACCGGGGCGATCTTTGACCCAGTCGAAATCATCGGCATCCTTGCCCATCTCCGCGAGGATGGCGCGCAACACGTCAATATTGTTCTTCTCGCCATCGGCACCGATGAGATAGGTCTCGCCCGTCTCGCCCTTGGTGAGGATGTCCCAAACCGCACTGGAATGATCTTCGGTATGAATCCAATCGCGGACGTTGAGGCCGTCACCGTAGAGCTTGGGACGGATACCGCAGAGGATGTTCGTAATCTGGCGCGGGATGAACTTCTCGATATGCTGGCGCGGGCCGTAGTTGTTCGAACAGTTGCTGATGGTCGCGCGCACGCCATAGGTGCGTACCCAGGCACGCACGAGCATGTCACTGGAGGCCTTGGTCGAACTGTACGGACTGCTTGGATGATAGGGCGTCTCCTCGGTGAAACGCGCGGGATCATCGAGCGCGAGGTCACCATATACCTCATCGGTCGAGATGTGATGGAAGCGCAGGCCATGTTTGCGCGCCGCTTGCAAGAGCGTGAACGTGCCCTCGACGTTCGTTCTCAGAAACGGCGTCGGGTCGAGGATGGAGTTGTCATTGTGGCTCTCGGCGGCAAAGTGCACGATCGCATCGGCATCCGCAGCGAGCTTGTCGACAAGCTCCGCATCGCAGATATCACCATGCACGAAGGTCATGCGATCTTGCGGCAAGCCCGCTATGTTATCCAGGTTGCCCGCATAGGTAAGCGCATCAAGCACCGTGACGTGTACGCCAGGTTGATTTTCAATGACCCAATGCACAAAGTTGCTGCCGATAAAGCCGGCACCGCCCGTGACGATGACATTCTTGGGGACAAACGTATCCGTCATGCTCTTGCTCCTTGCTAGTCGCGCTTGAACGCGGGGTGGGCCTGATCCTTGTCGCTCAGATTAATTTCGCAATCAATTTCGGGCCATTCGATGCCGAAGGCCGGATCGTCATAGCGATAACCGCCCTCGTCGTTGGGATGATACACGTCGTCGCATTTGTAGCAGAACTCCGCCGTATCCGAGAGGACGAGGAAGCCATGAGCAAAACCGCGCGGTACGAAGAACTGACGCCTGTTCTCGGCGGAGAGAATGACACCCTCCCATTGCCCATAGGTGGGACTTCCCTCACGTAGATCAACGCACACGTCGAAAACCTCGCCGTTCACAACACGCACGAGCTTGCTCTGCGGATGCTCGATTTGGAAATGCAGGCCGCGCAGCACGCCCTTGGTCGACGAGCTCTGGTTGTCCTGCACGAACTCGACGTCGATACCGCCCGCAACGAAATCAGGGCGTTTGTAGGTCTCCATAAAGTAGCCACGCGCATCACCATGCGCCTTGACATCAACGATGATGACGCCCTCGATAGACGTCTGCGTGAAAGTGAAGTTGCCACTCGTTATGACTCTGTCAGCTGTCATTTCTCCCCTTTACAAGTAAAAGAGAGGAAGG
>CABURF010000296.1 GCA_902493755.1 uncultured Coriobacteriia bacterium | reverse complement strand
GACCTGGCTTGGCGAGCAACCCGCCGTTCAGGCTTGGAATTCGGTCACCTTCTTGCGCCTCTTCTTCCAGCCCGAACTCATCGTCTCCTCGATTCCCGTCGTGGCCGTTGGTTGGCTCATCTCGCTCGGCCTTGTGCTCGTCGGCTTCCCACTTGCCATCCCCATTGGCCTCATCGCCGCGTTCATGAAGATAGCCCGCGCGCGTATCCTGCATGTTCTTGCCGCCATCTATACCGGCGTGGTGCGTGGCACACCGCTCTTTTTACAGATCTACATCGCGTTCTTCGGTCTACCGCTGCTTGGCATTGACATCAACCAGTACGTGCTTGCCATCGTGGTGCTCGCGGTCAATTCGGGTGCCTATCTTTGCGAGATATTCCGTGCGGGCATCCAATCGGTGCCCAAGGGTCAGTTCGAGGCGTCGCGCTCGCTGGGCATGACCGGTCCGCAGACGATGTTCTACGTCATCATTCCCCAGACCATCCGCCGCGTCATTCCGACCATGACAAGCGAGTTCATTCTGCTTTACAAAGATACCTCACTGCTCGCGGCCGTCGGCGTCATGGAGCTCATGCTCTACTCCCGCTCCATCGTCTCGCTTACCGGCAACATGACGCCCTACATTGTTGCGGCGTGCTTCTACCTCATTGTCACGCTACCGCTCATTCGCGTTGTGGGTAGCCTCGAGAAGCGCCTTGCGCTTGCGGATTCAGGTGGCGCAGCCCCCAAGAAGAAGGCTCGCAAGAACCGTCGCGGCGCGTTTAGCCAGATGTGCGAGGAGATAGCCGATAGCACTGACGACGCGCGTGACGAGCTTCAAGAGCAGGCGCGTATTGACGCCGGTCTTGCCGGTGACGCATCGTCCAAGGACATGGATCAAGCCATCGATGAGCTCCAGAAAGAGGTAGCTCGTGATGTTCAGCTTGGCACCACTGAAGAGAGGGGAGGCGCGTGATGAGCGAACGCGATTCCATGGTCTCAATCCAGCACCTTTCCAAACGATTCGGCGACAATGAGGTTCTCAAAGATGTCAACATCGAGGTTGCCAAAGGCGAGGTCGTCGTCGTGCTCGGACCTTCCGGCTCGGGCAAGTCAACGATGCTGCGCTGCATCAACCTGCTTGAGAAGCCGACGGGTGGCCATATCTTCATCGAGGGCAAGGAGATTACGGACCCGAAGACCGATGTCAATAAGCTGCGTGAGCATGTTGGCATGGTATTTCAGCAGTTCAATCTCTTTCCGCAGCTCACGGCACTCAAGAACGTGATGCTCGCGCAACGTAAGGTACTCAAGCGTTCCAAGGAGGAAGCCGAACGCATCGCGCTCTTCGAACTCGACCGAGTTGGCCTGGCCGATCGTGCCGACTACTTTCCAGCCCAGCTTTCGGGTGGTCAGCAGCAGCGTGTTGCCATCGCGCGTGCCTTGGCGATGGAGCCGCATGTTATGCTCTTCGACGAGGCTACAAGTGCCCTGGATCCCGAGCTTGTACGTGGTGTTCTTGATGTCATGCGCTCTCTTGCCGAGGAGGGCATGACGATGGTCGTTGTCACGCACGAGATGCAGTTTGCCCGTGATGTGGCGGATCGCGTCATCTTCATGGAGGGTGGCGTCGTCGTCGAGGAGGGTACTCCCGATGAGGTATTCAACCATCCCAAGCACGAGCGTACGAAGAACTTCCTTGGACACATTCAGTAATGATTTATAAGTTTCTCATTGTTCTCGCGACTCTCATTTGGGGGAGTTCCTTTGTCGTTGTCAAAGACACGACGAACGTGGTTTCCCCTGCGTGGATACTCGTTATCCGCTTTGGTCTCGCCGCACTCATTCTCGCTCTCGTGTATCTAAAGAAGCGCAAACTCTATTTCAGGAGAGACTACATAGCCCTTGGTGCGCTTTTCGGCTTTCTGCTTTTCATGGGTTACTATCTGCAAACCATTGGCATTACGGATACGACGCCGGGCAAGAACGCCTTTCTGACGGG
>CABURF010000295.1 GCA_902493755.1 uncultured Coriobacteriia bacterium | reverse complement strand
GAGCCACTACATGGAGGAAGTCGAGGAAATCTGCACGCGCATCATGATCATGGACAAGGGGCGCACGCTCGCGTGCGGCACCAACGAGGAGCTCAAGCAGATCGTCGCTGCGGGCGAAAAAATCGTCATCGAGGCCGAGGTGCCCGAAGGCGCACTGGTGCGCATCCAGGCTCTCCCCCACGTGCTGGGAATCCAATACGATGCCGGCCAGCTCTCCATCACCTGCGAAAACGGAGAGCATAACGTCGCAGATGTACTCGACGAGCTCACGAAGGCGCGCATACGCCCCGGACGCATCTGGGCCGAACCGCCGACGCTCAACGACGTGTTCCTGGAAATCACCGGCCGCGAGCTTCGCGACTAGTGCAGGTGATGCCCCATGTGGAACACGTTCAAATACACGATCCTCGAGCTGGTGCGCATGCCCGGCGTGCTTGTCTGGACGCTGGCATTTCCCCTCATCCTGTCGACCGTCTTCATGATGATGTTCGGGCCACTCGACGACCAAGCCGAAATCGACCCCATACCCCTCGTCGTGGTCGATCCCGCCGATGATGTCGACGGCCAGTCATTCCAGGCCTTTCTCGACGCCTTAAGCGATGACGAAGACGGGGAGCCCCTCTTCGCCATCACCTATGTCCCGAATGCCGAGGAGGCCCTGACCCTTGTCGAACAGAACATGGCGGAAGAGAACCCTTACGTCGGCTACGTGCAGCTCTCGGAAGGCACTCCCGATGTCCACGTGACGAGCGTCAGCGATTTGACCGGCCTGGAGCAGTTGAAGACCTCCATCCTCATCATGGCAATGGACAACTACGTCGCCAATGCCGCCATGATACGCGACCTCATGAGCGGTAATCCCAGTCTACTTACCCAGCCAGCCATGGCGGAAACCCTCGCATCCATGACCGAACCCATCGAGGCGACGGTCCGGACGACGGTCACGGCAAACCAGCCGAAAGAATCCGTGCGTTTCTACTTCGCATTGCTCGGCATGGCCGCGCTCTTCGGCGGCACCCTTGGGATGATCGCGTTTCAGCGCCTCAAGCCTAATACCTCGTCCCTTGGCGCGCGCAGGGCGCTCGGCGCGACGAGTCACGGGCGCACCGTGGCCGCAACCGTGGCCGCGAGCTGGACCATCACCTTTGCCTGCCTGTGCGTCACGTATCTCTACATGCGCTATATCGCCGGAGTCGACTTTGGGGGGCGCGATGGCGCCTGTCTGCTCACGACGGCAGTTGCGGCACTCATGGCCACGGCGTTGGGGTGCGCTATCTCCGCTATTCCCAAGGTTCCCGAAAGCGGCAAGAGCGGCATCCTCACCGGCATCGTCTGCTTCGCATCGCTTTTCGCGGGCCTCTACGGCGAACCCACGATGGAACTCGCCGACATGATCTCAGCCAACTTGCCCGCTCTCGACTACGTCAACCCCGCCGTCCAGATATCCCAGGCGTTCTATAGCATCATGTATTACGACTCACTCGCACCCATGGCGGGTCACCTAGCTGTCCTGCTCGTCATGGCACTTGTCTTGTTCGCGCTGTCGGCGCAGTCCCTGAGGAGGCAGCGCTATGCAACTCTTTAAATGCGCCATACGCATCATACGCGGCAACATCATCTTCCCTATCATCTACATCGTCGGACTCAGCTTCATGGGCATCTTCATGGCGGCATCGTTCGATTTCGACATGAACGAGAACGGTCTGGAACGATATAGCTGCAACTTCTCCGTCATCGCAGCGAATTGTCCGATGCCATCGCAAGTCAACTCGCGCAACACGGCACGCAGGTCGTCGTGGAAGACACGCCGCTGGCCATCCAGGATGCCGTGGCGAAGGGCGCCACCGACTACCTACTCGTCATTCCCGAAGGCTACGAGGCGGACTTCGTCGAGGCGGCACATGCCGGCGAAGACATACCCGCCATGGAGACGGTGTTCAGCTACTATTCCATGGAAGGCGAGCTCGTTGACCAAAGCGTCAACGGGTTTCTGGGC
>CABURF010000294.1 GCA_902493755.1 uncultured Coriobacteriia bacterium | reverse complement strand
CACGTTGATGTCGTGCTCGCTCGCGCGCCCATCGAGGATGGTTTTCACGAGGTTGCGCATCTGGGCCAGGCCCACGCGGCAGGGTACGCACTTACCGCACGATTGCGAGGCCGATAGGCTGACGAATGCGTCCGTTAGCTCGACGGGGCAGGTGCCCACCGATCCGGACTGCGCCCTGCGTGCGATCGTGTCGCACACATCCTCCATGATGGCATGCGCTGCCGTCGGGCGTTCGATTTCGATTAATGCCATGTGGTTCCTCCCCGAATCCATGGACAAGTACGCAAAATTCTAACGTGCGAATGTAACGATTACGTTAACAATGCAGATGGGATTAGGCACATACGCAACGCGCACTCAATCTAACGTAAACGGTGTGCATGGTCATCATGCCCCGAGGATGAAAAGTGAGATAGCAACTCAGAGCCACCACCTCATTGGCATCTCGCCGCGTTTCGCTGTTATGTGACCGTGCGATTTGGCACCGGGCAGCCACGGGGGCACAGTTTTGGGCAGTCATCGCTCACCGCGCCACGTTTTGCGGTTCGGTGGCTGCACGCGCCGGCGTTGCGCCGCGTTTCGCTACCATGTGACCGCACGGTTTGGCAGCAGGCAGCCACAGCGTCACAGTTTCGGACAGCTCTCACCCGTTGCGCCACGTTTTGCGGGATGATGGCTACACGTGCCGGTTTTTCGCCGCGTTTCTTCCCAAGGCCAGCAAGATGATCTAGATACTATGCTGCGTCGCTTTCAAGGTAGGAAAGCATGTCGTTTGGGGAGAGGGCCGCAAGGGGCGCCTTGTCCCTGAGCTGGCTGTCGCTTGTCACGAGATACCTCACGTTGGCGAGCTGGCAGGCGGCCAGGACAAGGCAGTCCTCGAAGTCGAGGTTCGTGTGCTTGAGCTTTCGTGCGAGCCAGACCGTTCTCGTGTCAAAGGGTACTGCCGTCGCCAACAGGTCCATGGCATCCACGCAGCCCCATGTGTATTCGGCGATGGCCAGCGCCGTGGCATTGGTGATTTCGGCTTTTGCGCTACGCAGGTCCACCTTTTGCGATTGGCGCACGATGTATGCAAGGTCGGCAAGGCTGTGTGCGGAGTATGCAAGTTCGCATTCCGACTCGGCGATTGCGTAGACGAGCTTCGTGGCGATGTCGAACCCCGGCCTTGACGGGACGAAGTAGTCTATCCAGACGTTCGTGTCGAGCAGTATGAGTTTTTGGTCAGGCTGCGTCTCGCTCATAGGGCGATGCCGTACTTCTCTGCAAAATGCTGCCTTTTCAGCTCGTCTGTGGAAGACGTCATGCCATCGGACCTTTCCGAGCCGATACCGAGCCGCGCGAAGTGGGCCTGCTGGAATTCGTGGAAGTCGTCGATTTGCTCCAACTTCTTGCGACGCTCGGCCTGTTTGCGGGAGTCATCGGTGGTGCTCGGATCTATGACGCGCAGAATCTCCTTCTCGTCGCGCGGGGTTTTGGCGATGAACTCGTAGAGGCCGCGGATTGCCTGGGAGGGCGTGAAGCCAAGGCGCTTGAGCGCTTCGTCGCCCTCGCGCTTGAGTTCGGATGGGATCCGGATGTTCATTTGCTGTGTTGCCTGCATGGGCACTCCATGTGCAATTCACGCGCCAATAGTGCTATACAGTATAGCACACAACCATGAGCCCTACCCTGCCAAGCATCACGGTCACTGACCGGCGAACGTGGCGGCTTGCCAGACATCGCGGTCAGTGACCGGAAATCTTGGCACAACAGCCCTCCGTATGGTCACGCACCGGTATTTCTTGGTATCCGTCAGTCCAGCGGGATCGTCTGCTTATCTCATGCAGGCAGTTGCCGTGCCCAGAAGTAGTAGGTGCTGCGTACCTACAGCCTCACGATGTCGCAGCCGAGTGCGGCGGCGTCCTCCTCGTCGTGCGTGGCGATGATGAGGGTGCGGCCATCCAGCTCCTCATCGATGAGGCGCGTGCAGCGCTCCTTCGTCGTCGCGTCGAGTCCAGCGAA
>CABURF010000293.1 GCA_902493755.1 uncultured Coriobacteriia bacterium | reverse complement strand
CGGTCATATCATGAACGGGAGGCTGTCATGTATCGAAACATTCTTATTCCCTTCGACGGATCCGAACCCTCACAGCGTGCGCTCAAAGCCGCCATCGAGATGTCAAGTTCGAGTGTGCCTGTCGTGATCACGGTGCTCAAGGTCGCAGCTCCCATGAACTTCGACGACTCGACCTTCGAGGTCGCCGCCCGCATGGCCGGCGTTCCCAAGATCGACGCCGCCGTGCTGAGCGCCACGCGTGACAACTACAACAACGAGCATCGCAAGAGCGTCCAGACGCAGATTCAGGGATTCTTCGCGAGCGTACCCGACAACATCGACATTCAGATCGTCATCGAGAATGGTCGGCCTCAGGATGTCATCTGCGATTATGCAAACGAGCATGGCATCGATTGCATTGCCATGGGTAGGCGTGGTCTCGGCGTTATCCGAGCGGCTTTGGGTTCGGTGAGTTCGGCTGTCTTGCGCGGCGTCGACCTGCCAGTTCTCGTGGTCAAGTAACGCGCATGGCGGAGCAGGATACAGATCCCACGCAGGCACTCAATCTCGCTGGTAAAACGGGAAACCTCTACCTCTCGCCCGACGAGACTGTCGTGCTGTCTGAGGAGAATCCTGTTGATGTTCCCTTCAAGATAGGCAAGCACTCCATTCTTCCCTCGGATGTCAGTTCTGATGGTGATGCGGCCTTCGTGCCCAAGACGCAAGATACGCAGGATGTTCAGTCGGAGATAGCGGAGGAGGTGCGATCGCCGCGTAAGCATCGCGGGCTCATCGTCTTCCTTGTCTTGCTCATTACCTGTGCGCTTGTCGCTGTAGCGGCGTGGTTTATCTATCAATATCGTCAGCATCAGGAGGCGCTTGCCGCGCATTCCGTCTGGGTGCAAATCGATGCGCCCGGGTATGATCTTGCCGATTCCAAGATTCCCTTTCATGTCGAGGGCGTAGATATGGACAACAAGGGTGTCGACATTGTTGCATTCGTCGGTCCGGATGGTATGGGTATCGAGCTTTCTCCCGGCAGCTACGTGATCACCGTTGCGTCTTCGCCGTTGCTTGATGACGCGCAGTTCTACGAGATTCCCGACACGCAGCTCATGGTCGAGGTTCCTGTCGACCTTCCCGAGAGCGAGGTCATCGAGACGAAATACCCGAAGTTCGAGTTCATGTTCGCCAGTCCCGCTGATATTACCGATGATCAAATTGCTCTTGCCTACGATTACGCCATTGAGTCCGGGTTCGAGGAGGGCAAAGCGACGACGTACCGGGACGCGCTCATGCAGAAACGTGACGAAGCCGCTGCGGTGGCACAGGCCGCCGCCGAGAAGGCAGAGCGCATCACGACAGCGACCCAAGCCCTCGAGGCAAAAGCCAAGGAGGCCGGCAGTACGGGGATTGGCTACC
Source organism: uncultured Coriobacteriia bacterium (assembly GCA_902493755.1). Lineage (GTDB taxonomy): Bacteria > Actinomycetota > Coriobacteriia > Coriobacteriales > QAMH01 > QAMH01. The sequence goes on along the minus strand of CABURF010000293.1, from coordinate 607 downwards.
AGATTACCGATCTTGATGGTGATGAGATGCCCGAGCTGCTTGTTGCGGGCAATTCCGCCAGCGCCATGGGCGCTGTGTGCTCCGTCTACGCCTATGACGCCTTCTCGCATCAGGTTGTCGAGCTTTGTTCGGCGGCTGGTGGTGCCAACCATGATCCCGGTATCTGGTATTCCACTTCGCGCCACGAGGTCGTCTTCGCCACGACGGGCACCAACACGGAAATCTTTAGTTTCTATAGCATTTCGGGGGGCGTAGCCGTGCTCGAATATGACTATACGCATTCCTGGGGCCAACAGAGCGAGGGCTCCGCGTCGGCCGAGAGCTTCTTCATCGGGTCAGACCAAATTACGGAACAGACCTTTGCCGACATGATCAATGGACTTGCCCACTTCACCTACCTGTCAAGTCCCGCGCTCTAGCGCATCGTGTTGAAACGTGCCGTCCGCGCGTCACAGCCATGGCGCTCGTGCTACTATCAGCTGCGGGTGATTGTCGAAAACTATCGCAAGGGAGTCGGCGATGGCATTTGTCGAGTTCAGAGACGTGCGCAAGATCTACCAGATGGGCGAAACGCAGGTATGCGCCGCCGATGGCCTGAACTTCGACA
>CABURF010000292.1 GCA_902493755.1 uncultured Coriobacteriia bacterium | reverse complement strand
TGCATGGGTGGCGATGGCACGTTCCTGCGTGCCGCGCGTCTCGTCGATTTCGCTCCCGTGCCTATGCTGGCCCTCAACTATGGCACCCTCTCGTTTCTTTCCGGCAATCCGGCGCGTGATGACGTCGAGCTCGTCATGAACGCTTTGGCTGGCGATATGGTCTTCGAACATCGCTCGACAGCTGACATCACGATAGAGCAGGCCGATGGTCAGCTCATCAACGCAACCGCCCTCAACGAGATCGCCTATACGCGTGGTCGTAGCGGGCGCGTGGTCGAGTATCGATACGGGATCAATGGCATCACCATTGCGCAGCTCAAGGCCGATGGCCTGGTCGTTGCCACGCCCACGGGTTCGACGGGCTACGCGCTTTCGGCTGGTGGCCCCATCGTGTCTCCGGCTTACACGGGTCTTGTCGTCGTGCCGGTTGCGCCCCATGCTCTCAACACACGCGCCATCGTGCTCGCACCCTCGGACGTGCTCGAGGTCATCATGGATACGACACGTTCACGTGACGCATCGGTGTTCGTTGACGGGGTCATGATCAATGTCGACCAGCCCTCTTCGATAGAGGTGCGCCGCGGAGAGCGCGACTTGCTCTTGGCACGCGGAGGCGACGCCTTCTTCCGCAACGTCTCGCGTGTCTTCTTCGGTGGTCCGCATCCGGACATGCCCGAGCGGTAGTGAGGAGTTTTGCATGCTGGACGAGCTTCACGTATCGAACATTGCCCTCATCGAGGACGCTACCATAGCCTTCGCACCGGGTTTGACCGTTCTCACGGGCGAGACGGGTGCGGGCAAGACGGCGCTCCTGGCAGCCCTCAAGCTCATATGTGGTGCGCGTGCCGATAACTCGGTGGTGCGTGACGGCGCCGAGGAAGCACTCGCCGAGGCACGCATCGTCGATGAGGACGAGCACATCGTTCGTCGGCGTCTGAGTGTCGCCGGGCGTAGTCGTTGTACAATTGACGGAGCGATGGCCACCGTCGGCGAGCTTGCCGCGCTTACGTCTTCGATTGAGGTGCACGGCCAGCATGAGCAGGTGCTTCTCCTGGAGCCGGGCCGTCAGCTTGCCTATCTCGATGCGTGGGCACGGAATGATGAGCTCCGCGCTCGTTACACCGAGGCTCGCACGGCCTATCAGCAGGCACGTGTCGCTCTCGACGAGCTTGAGCAGGCCCAGGGCAAAAACGAGCAGGAACTTGAGTTCATGCGTTTCACCTGCGAGCAGATCGAGAAGGTCAATCCGCAGGCAGGCGAGCTTGAGGAGCTCGAAGAGCAGCTGCCGCGCTTGCAGCACGCAGATCAACTCGCGCAGGCCCTGCAAGGCGCCTGCACCGCACTGCATGATGATGATGGCGCTCTCGACCTCATTGCTCGGGCAGCCTCGGAGCTCATGCGGCAACAGGGTATCGACGAGAATCTCGATGGGCTCATCGATCGGCTTGATGTCCAGATGCAGGAGCTGGAAGATTTCACACGCGATCTAAGCGCGTACGCGCAGGGCATCGACACGGATCCGAGCAGACTTGAGGAGACGCTCGACCGCCTTGATAAGCTCAACGGACTCATGAAGCGCTTTGGCCCTGGCATGGACCAGGTCTTCGCTGCCTGGGAGTCAGCTCAGAGGTCACTTGATCAAGCCCAGGACTCGCCCGAGCGCATGGAACGTGCACGTGCGCGTCTCGCCCAGGCGCAAGACGCATATCGCCAGGCCGCTACGGCACTCGGCTCTGCGCGTCACGCGGCGGCACGGGACTTTTGCGAGCAGCTTGCAAAGACCGTGAGCGAACTTGCGATGGAGGGGGCGAACTTCGAGTTCTCGTTTGACGAATTGCCCTTCGAGCGCTGGGGCGAAGCTGGTGGCGAGCAGGTCGAGCTTCTCTATCAGCCCGCTCCGGCGGCTAAGCCCCGCCCGTTACGCCGCATCGCATCCGGTGGCGAGCTCTCACGTATACTGCTTGCGCTCGAGTGCCTGCACTACGACTCTTCTGATGCCGGTGCGTCACG
>CABURF010000291.1 GCA_902493755.1 uncultured Coriobacteriia bacterium | reverse complement strand
TCCACGCAAAAACGAGGACGCAGAACTGCTCAATACCGTAAGCAAGATGAGCGAGGAGATTGAGAGCGGTGCTGGTGGCGTGGGAAGCCGCAGCGGTTCGGGTGGCATGCTCACCAAGATCGCAGCCGCGCGCGTGCTCATGGCAGCAGGCATTCCGATGGTCATCTGCGAAGGCCATCGTCGTGGAGCCATTACCGATGCGGTGCATGGGCGCCAGGTCGGCACGACCTTCTTCGACGAGAGCTCGAACGGACTTGCGGCGCGCAAGTCGTGGATTGCGCTTGGCGGCAAGGTGAAGGGCCGCGTTGCCTGTGATGATGGCGCTTGCAATGCGCTGCTCAATCGCGGCGGTTCACTGCTGCCCGTGGGCATTGCGTCGCTCGAGGGATGCTTCGATGCAGGCGATCCGGTCGACGTCGTCGATTTGCAGGGACGCATCATCGGACGTGGTCTGGCCGGGTATGCAGCGAGCGAGCTGCAGGGGCTACTGGGCAAGCATGGCGCCCGCGAGTTCATCAACCGAGACGAGCTCGTCATCTTCTAACCGTGTGACAAATGGACAGGTCATTTGTCTCACTTGTCATTTCGACCGAAGGCGCGAAGCGCCGTAGCGGAGAAATCTCGCCATTATCCCGCCTGCCGAACGATTGCGGCGAGACCAGAGTGGCACCGTTATACTTATGTCGTTATGTAACCTTTCAGGGAAGGTGAATCTGGAATGTCTCTCAAAATCGGCATCAATGGCTTTGGCCGCATCGGTCGTCTGGTCTTCCGTCTTGCAGAGCTCGATCCGGACGTCGAAGTCGTCGCCATCAACAACCCGAGTGACCTCGAGTGCGCGGCGTATCTGACCAAGTACGATTCCAGCCAGGGTCGTGTCTTCGAGGAGTGCTACGCCAAGGAGGGCGCACTCGTCGTCGAGGGTCACGAGATTAAGGCATTCCAGACGCGCGAGCCCAAGGAGCTCGATTGGGCTTCCGTCGGCGCAGAGGTCGTCATCGAGTCGACGGGTCGTCTCAAGACGGGCGAAGCCTGCCAGGTGCACCTCGATAACGGCGCCAAGAAGGTCGTCATCTCCGCTCCGGGTACGGATGTGGACGCCACCATCGTCATGGGTGTCAACCAGGACGTCTACGACCCGGCAACGATGAGCATTGTCTCCAATGCGTCGTGCACCACTAACTGCCTTGCTCCGTTTGCCAAGGTCCTCAATGATTCCTTTGGCATCAAGCGCGGCCTCATGAACACCATCCACGCATACACCAACGACCAGAAGATCCTCGACGTGCATCACAAGGACTTCCGCCGTTCGCGTGCTGCTGCCCTTTCCATGATTCCCACCTCTACGGGAGCCGCCAAGGCTGTTGGCCTGGTGCTTCCGAGCCTGCAAGGCAAGCTCGATGGCTTCGCGACGCGCGTTCCCACTCCGACGGGCTCGATGGTCGACCTCACGGCCGAGCTCGAGCGCGATGTGACCGTCGACGAGATCAACGCCGCCATGAAGGCCGCAGCAGAAGGTCCCATGAAGGGCATTCTCGAGTATTGCGTCGATCCTATCGTCAGCTGCGACATCATCGGTGATCTGCACTCCTCGATCTTCGACTCCAAGCTCACCAAGGTGCTTGGCGGCGAGGGTAACTTCGTGAAGTGCATCTCCTGGTATGACAACGAGATGGGCTACTCCGCACGCTGTATCGACCTCGCCAAGTTCTTGGTGGCATAAGTGCCGAATCCATGAGAATGAGACAGTTGCTCAGAGCAACTGTCTCATTTTATTTGCAGGCGACGATGACCGGAAAGCTGATCATAGTGCCCACGCCGCTGGGCAACCTGGGCGATATGACTGCCCGTGCGCTCGAGGCGCTTGAGCAGGCCGATGTTGTCTGTGCCGAGGACACGCGCGTGACCGGCAAGCTGCTGGCGCACTTCGGCATCGAGAATCGTCTCGAGCGCTGTGACGAGAACGTTATCGCCGTCAAGTCACCGGCCCTCGTAGCCCGCATGCTCGATGGGGAGACAGTGG
>CABURF010000290.1 GCA_902493755.1 uncultured Coriobacteriia bacterium | reverse complement strand
CGACACCGCCGGGTCGCTCAAGAAGTGCATACGCACCTTCCGTTATGTGCTCTACGATGCCAGGGGCAAGCCGCGCCCGATGATTCACGTGCTCGAGGAGCTGGGGGTGCGCGATGCATTCGGCGTGCGGGCAGCGCAGGAGACGGTGGACTGCTTCAGCGACCACATCGTCACGGAGTATGCGGTCCATCATCAGATCGAGATCGACCTCGTATACGAAATGCTCTGCGTCACGATTTACGGCCTGGTGGGGTTAGCCAAGATCAAGCCCAGCGTCTCGGACGAGGAGCTCATGAAGATCGTGGAGCAGACGCTCCGCCTTGACATGGGTGCAATCGAAGAGACCGGGAGCAATTGCGAGGCCACCCCAAACGCATCCGAGGCATAGCCCCGTCCTATGCCGCATCTTTGCCCTTCAAGGTGACCACGAGGACGGATGCGACAATAACGGCTGCGCCGACGAGCTGGATGACGGATAGTGTCTCGCCTAGGATGAGCCATGCCAGGAAGAGCGATGCGGGGGTCTCGATCAGGCTGAGTATCGACGCCTTGGTGGAGCCGATGTACTTGATCGCGACGATGTAGAGGACAATCGGCAGGATCGTGGCAATGATGGCAAAGCCGGACGCGATGCCAAAGCGGTACAAGTCAAATCCCATGAAGGCGCCGGGAACCTCTGGGGCAAACAGAACGAGCGATGCCACCAAGCAGACCGTCGACATCGTGAACGTCGAGGTAAACGAGCTCTCCTCGGAGCTTGTGACGTGGATTATCACGGAATAGCCCGCGAACGATAGACAGGCGAGGACCGAGAAAAGCACCCCAAGGGGTTCCATGAACACGGCATGCGGCTCGAGCATTCCGGATATGAGGATGATGCCGATGATGGAAAGCGCCAATGCCATCACCGCGCGCCAGGTCATCTTTTCCTTGAAGATTATCGTGTTGAGCAGGGCGACCACGGCGGGAAACGTATAGAAGATGCACGTCACGAGACCGGCATTCATATGCTGCACCGCAAGGAGATAAATCCATGCCGAAAGGAAGAAGAATGCCGACTGGATGTATGTCTCCTTATGACGGCTGAACAATCGGTGTTTGCGCCATATCAGCAGCAGGGCGCCGAGATAGATCACGGTGAACCCCATGCGCAGGATCATCGCCTGGCTGGAATCGAGGCCCGTGGCATACAGCAGCTTGCCGAAGATGCCCATGGTCGAATACAGAATCGCCTGGATGATGGCGGTCGAATACCCTATGAGATTGGCTGAGGCTTTGCTGCCCATCGATAGCCCCCATTGCGAGAAAGCGTGACTTCGGCCAATTGTACACGACAGGCCATTCTTGCCGAATGGATTTCTCGGCATCGCCTGCGAGAGACTCCTTTGTGTATGAGCGCAACAGATGGTTGCTTGAGCTGCGCGCTGCCGTGGCGGACAATCATGGCCAGTCGAGAATCAATCGGAAGGCAATGTCATGGCAATGAGTGATACTATCAAGAAGCTCCGCAAAGAGATGGGGCTTACGCAGGAAGAGATGGCGCGTAGGCTTTACGTAACGAGGCAGGCGGTCTCGCGTTGGGAGACTGGTGAGACGCAGCCGGGTATCGACATGGTGAAGATCATCTGCGCCACGTGCAACGTGCCGCTCGAGCGCTTTTTCGAGATGCCCATGGATTACTATTGCCAGAGCTGCAGCATGCCCATTCCAGATGCGGAGCTGCATGGGACGAATGCGGATGGTTCCGAGAACGCGGACTATTGCAAATGGTGCTTCAGCGATGGCGATTTCACTGCCAAGGGGGTGACCATGGACGAGTTCATCGAGGCGACGGCGGATATGGAAGCCGAGGCGATTGGCTGCTCGCGCGAGGAGGCCGTCTCGCTCATGGCCACGTTGTTGCCGCATCTGAAGCGCTGGCGTGAGATCGAGTAAAACGAGGCCATCAAGTTGGAATACGGAGACAGACATGCCCCATGTCCCGGAGCATAAGACTTATCAGGCCGAAGACGGCATCATCCACTACTGGACGAGCGGGG
>CABURF010000289.1 GCA_902493755.1 uncultured Coriobacteriia bacterium | reverse complement strand
AGACCGTGGATCCCTTACCGTTCTCGGCACGCTCAACGGCGCGTCTGAGCTGATCGCGAAAGCCATTTCCATAGAAGATGTTGTCGCCGAGGACGAGGGCGCAGGGCTCTCCCGTGCAGAACTCCTCGCCGATGATGAATGCCTGGGCAAGACCATCGGGCGAAGGCTGCACCTTATAGGAAAGCTTGATACCAAGCTGACTTCCGTCACCCAAAAGACGCTCGAAATTGGGAAGATCCGCGGGCGTCGAGATGATGAGAATGTCGCGAATGCCCGCCATCATGAGCGTGGCAAGCGGATAGTAGATCATTGGCTTGTCATAGATTGGGTGAGCTGATACAGGCGTGTTCCACTGCCACCCGCCAGAATGATGCCCTTCATATGATGTGCTCCTCAACTTGGATTCGAGATATGTCGAATCATTATAAGACACGCACGGCAAATGCAAACGGGCACCTCCCAAATGAGAGGTGCCCGCACACGATGCCTATTCAAACATGTGCATCGCGCTAGTACAGATGCACCGTCGATCCGTAGGGAACCGTCTGCATGTACTGGGCAAACGGCCAGTCGAGGCGAATGCAGCCATGGGAGAGGTGCTGACCAAGCTCGTCGGTGGAACTCAGGACGCTGTGGAAGAAGTAGCCACCCGTGATATTGGTGCAGTACAGGGCGTTCGACCAATCCGGCAGCACGGGAAGGTGGTAGCCCGTGGAGTAGGTGCCCGTGATGGTCGGGGACCACGGAGCACCGCAAACGCAAGGCTCGAACCTGTCAAGGTTCCAGTTATCGTTACCGCCCCTGAAAATGCCCACACGGCACTTGTCCGTATCGACGAGGATGAGGAAGTCCGTCGGGCTGCTCATACCTTGAGCGCGCAGCATCATGTCGCCTTCTTCAGGAGACTCGCTCTCGGTGAGCCAGCCATCGTTATTGGCCTTATACCAGCGATCTGCGTAGACGTACTTGTTGCGGTCAATGTAGCCCTGTTTGGGATCGCCATAGTACCTGCCATCATCAACGTAAATCAGGCCCGTCTGAGCACCAGAGTAGGGCGAATTCTCCCACGTGGCGATGAGCCAGTAACGCTGAGTGCCGCCATCGTAGATATCGGTAACAAGCCAACCCTGACCCGTCGCGAGCTCTCCACTTTCAAGATTGCCGAGCAAAACGATACCGCCCCAACTATATTTACCGCGAAGCACGTAGCCCTCGGCAGCGAGACCGTAGTAATTCACACCATCGACTGTAAAGAAACCAGCATTCATGGCATGAAGGTCGGCGAGGTAATAGTAGCGCTGCATGCCGCCATCAATGGAATCGGTGACGTACCAACCGTCCTGGCCATCGGGTTTGGAAACGAGACGTCCTTCCTGGTCGGCGACATAGACACAGTCAAGTTCGGAGGCATAGTACTTACCACGCACGATGGCACCATCGTCAGTGGCATACGCGTGATAGCCGGTGCCCTCGTCGGGATCGATGAGGCGGCCCTTGACGATCTGGGCATCAGCGCCGATCCAGTAGCGCTCGAGGCTTCCCCAGGCGTTCGTGATGAGCCACTGGCCCTGAATCTCCAGGTTGGGACCATTGGTCGCGTACCACGCCAGCCCCTCGTGGTTCCATCCGACACCGACCAGGTGGTCGTTCTCGACCCAGGAGGTCGTGAAGTTGTGCGCGCCGGCGACCGCGTTGGGGTTGTACTGGCGCAGCACGGGCGTGTGGTCCTCGCCATCGGAATACCAGCCGATGCCCTCGTCGTTCCAACCTACGCTGATGAGGTGGTCACGCTCGACCGCGCTCGTAGTGGTGGTCGCCGGCGTATGCGTTGTAGAGGCGGTACACGGGCGCACCGGTAAGCGGCGCGACCCAGCCAATGCCCTCCCACTGCCAGCCGGCCGACGCGACGCTCGTGGCCTCGTGTAGGCTCATGGTGTAGAAGTGCTCGCCGCTATTGGGATTGTAGAGGCGGTACATGTTGGCGTGGGAATCCTCGTAGCTCACCCCGGGCTCGGTCGGCTCGACAGGTTTGTCCGCAGGATCC
>CABURF010000288.1 GCA_902493755.1 uncultured Coriobacteriia bacterium | reverse complement strand
GTAGTCGTGCTCGCGTAGGTACTTCCAGATGTCAGTTCTGAGCTGCTCCTTATCCTCGCGATCGCTCATCATCGAGAACACCGTGCAGATCACCATCATCATCGTAAGGTAATTCCGCATGTAGGAACGTAGACGTGGGCTTTTGACGTCACGTTCGAGCAAGAAGGAATCGATCATGGTACGCGTGACGCGCAACTGTTGGTCGATGCGCCCGATCATCACGGACTCGTTGACGCTCTGGTCCTCGCGCCCGATGAAGTACCGATACAAATCGACGTCCATATAGTAGATGCGCTCACAGTTGGGCAGCGGCACGTACACGAAGATGTTATCGACGTAGAAGGTGTGACGCGGCAAGTTGAGGCCACAATCGCGCAACATCTGCGTGCGGTAGATGACCGAATGCATGAGGATGTACTTGGTAAGGCCAAAGTGGCCGCAATCATCCCAGGTGAAGATGCGCCCCTCCGGCAGCATGCGCGTGTACTTCATGACCTCCTGCGTGTTGTCGGCCGTATGCTCGTACACGTAGTTGACGAGCATGAGATCGAGCGGCTCGTCAAATGAAGTGAGCTTATCGAGCATCGCGACGTTGGCGTCGTTATCGAGCCAGTCATCGCTGTCGACAACCTTGAAGTAGAGTCCCCGCGCGTTCTCGAGTCCCGTCATAACCGCCGCGCCGTGTCCGCCGTTTTCCTGGTGGATAGCGCGCACGACACCTGGATTGGTGGACTCCCACGCCTGGGCCTTCTCGAGGGTGTTGTCCTTGGTCGACCCGTCATCGACGATGATGATTTCGATGTCGTCAGGGCGGTTGCATGCGAGAATCGACTCGATGCAAGCATCCATGTATTCCGCCGAGTTATAGCAGGGAATCGCGTATGTGATGAGCTTCGTATCCATAGCCGACTATTGTATACCAGCAAGCGCTTCTAGGCTTGCGCCTTGCGCGCCTGGGACTGCACACAGGTCACCGCGACAGTGCCGACGATATCCTGGGCCGAGCAGCCACGAGAAAGGTCATTGACCGGCTTGGCCACACCCTGCAGGATGGGACCGAAGGCATCGGCCTTGGCGAGGCGCTGCACGAGCTTGTAGGCGATGTTGCCAGCATCGATGTTGGGGAAGATGAGCACATTTGCCTTACCTGCAACCGGGGAGTCAGGTGCCTTGAGCGCCGCGACCGTATCGACGATGGCGGCGTCAACCTGCAACTCGCCATCGAGCTGGAGCTGCGGCGCGCGCTCCTTAGCGATTCGCGTGGCCTCGGCCATCTTCTCGGCGCTCTCGCCCTTGCCTGAACCGTAGCTCGAGTACGAGAGCATCGCGACGCGCGGTTCGCCGCCGCAGAGCTGCTCGAAGCTGTTGGCAGATGCGATCGCGATCTCTGCGAGCTCCTCTGCCGTGGGATAGATGTTGAGCGCGCAGTCGGCAAAGACGAAGAGCCCGTCGTCGCCGTAGGGGCAATCGGGTACGTCCTCGACAAAGAACGAGCTCACGAGCTCCGTGCCCGGCGCCGTCTTGAGGATCTGGAGGGCGGGGCGCAAGGTGTCGGCCGTGGAATGGCAAGCGCCGGAAACCATGCCGTCGGCATCGTCCATGTAGACCATCATCACGCCGAAGTAGCTCTCGTCTTTCATCTGCTCGCGCGCCTCGTTGATGGTGACGCCCTTCTTCTTGCGCAGCTCGGCAAACTTCTGCGCGTACGGCTCGAGTAGTTCGCTCGTACGCGGGTCGATGACGGTGGCGTCGCTCACATCGATGCCGTGCGCCGTAACCTCGCTCTCGGAGCCGAGAATGATGACGTCGGCAATACCGGCGTCCATGATATCGCGTGCGGCCTGCACGGTGCGGATGTCGCTTCCCTCGGGCAAGACGATCTTCTGCTTGTCGGTCTTGGCTCGCTCGATAATCTCGTCCAGAAACTTGCTCATCACGCACATCCTCTCAAGTGGCTCGTGCAAATACAGTTCCCAATAGCTTATCGGATATGGGAGGCATGCACTAGAGCTTGCTAGCCGCAAGGCACGCAAACGCACCTATTCAGTTT
>CABURF010000287.1 GCA_902493755.1 uncultured Coriobacteriia bacterium | reverse complement strand
AGGTTCTCTGCCAAGGCCGTTGGTTTCATTTGGCGGATGCGGCGCATTTTGCGCGAGGGCAAGACGCCGCGTTCGTATAAAACGCAAGCGTAATTCAGCTGATAGGTTACAACGTGGCCAAAGTGCTCGCGCAATGGCATAGGGATTCGTCTGTCATATAGGGACACGTCGAGCGAATAACGTTATGGAAAGAAAGGTATATGAAGGTGAATAGTCGAATATTCGAGCCAATCATGATAAATAGTCTCGAATTGCCCAATAGGGTGGTTGTTCCCGCAATGTTGACCCATCACTGTGACGACGACGGTGTCCTAACCGAGAAGAATCGTGCCTATCACGCGCGTCGCGCAAGAGGCGGCTGGGGTCTTGTAATAACGGAGGGCTATGCCATCAGCGATAGCGCAGCGGCATCTTCCAAGGTGCCTGGCATTTGGAATGAAGAGCAAACCGCATCCAACGAGGAGCTCACGAGGCGCGTGCATGATGCAGGCGGACGTATTGCAGCGCAGCTATTTCATACGGGACGTGTCGCGTGCAAAAGGCATGTGGGTCCGAGTCCTCTACCCGATCCGGGTGTGCAGGGCGTGGTACACGCCCTTACCACAAACGAGATCCAACAGATAGTCAAAGACTTCGCGCAAGCAGCTCAAAACGCCAAGGAGGCAAAGTTCGACGCCATCGAGATTCATGGGGCGCACGGATACCTCATCAACCAGTTTCTTTCGCCTTTCAGCAATAAGCGCTGCGATGAATATGGTGGGTCCATACGCAATCGTACGCGTTTTGCCTGCGAAGTTGTTCATGCTGTACGCGCACGCGTAGGCGAGGCGTTTCCCATCCTATTTCGTATGTCGGTTGACGAGTATCTTCCGGGAGGTCTCTCTGTTCATGAGAGTCAGGTCATAGCCCGATACCTCGAAGAAGCAGGCGTCGATTGCCTGCACTGCTCTCAGGGCGTCATATCGGACAACGGCCACATTGTTCCGTCATTTCGCACTGCCAGGGCTGCCTATGTGGGCAATGCGGCAGCTATCCGCAGGGTTGTTTCGGTGCCGGTGATTGCGGTAGGCAGAATCAACAACTTCGAGATAGCCGAGGCCGTGCTTGAGGAGGGCAGTGCCGACATGGTTGCGATGGGACGCGCCTCCCTGGCCGATCCCGATGCCTTGCGGAAGTACAACGAGGGCCGCGTAGATGATATCCGTCACTGCATCGCTTGTCTGCAAGGTTGCATAGGTGAGAATCGCAAGGGTGGCTTTGTGCATTGCGCGCTCGATCCCATGACGGGCATGGAGGATGAATATGTGTGGAAGGATGCCGAGACTCCGCAGAGCGTCCTTGTGGTGGGTGGTGGTGTCGCTGGTTGCGAGCTGGCAATTGTCGCTGCTTGTCGAGGATACGACGTGACGCTCGTCGAGAGGGCTTCGGCGCTGGGAGGACAATGGCGCCTTGCAGCCAGCGCGGTGGGAAAAGCTGATTTCGCGAGTTTCCTGCTCTGGCAGCAGCACACCCTCAAGCGACTTGGTGTCGAGGTGCTGCTCGATACGCCTCTTACCCAGGACCTTGTCGATGAGGGCGAATATGAGGTTGTGGTGGACGCGACAGGTGGCACTGAGTTCGTACCTCCTATTGAGGGCATCGTCGATTCGGGTTATGTGACGGCATATGACATCTTCGAAAAGGGCCTTGTTACCAGGGGAACGGCAGCAGTCATTGGCGGTGGTTTGTCAGGCGCCGAGATTGCCGAGCACCTTGCCGTTCATGGTGCCAAAGAGGTCCACGTCTTCGAGATGAGAGATTCCATCGCAGCCGATGCGGACATGGTCGAGGCTACCGAGCTCATGGCTTCTCTCGATGGTCTGGGGGTGAGGTGCCACGTGGGCGCTTGCGTAACGGGCATAAGCGATGACCGTATCTGTTATCTATCTGATGGCGTTGAAGGAGAGGTCGAGGGCGTGGATTTCATCGTGCTCTCCTGCGGTGTGCGTCCCGTTGGGATTTCTGATGAGATCGATCTTCGTGGCGCGCGCTTTCATGTCGTTGGCGATGCGTCGGGTCCCAAA
>CABURF010000286.1 GCA_902493755.1 uncultured Coriobacteriia bacterium | reverse complement strand
CGCGTTTGTGCGCATTAACACCCGATGTGGAGACCAAAGCGCCGTCACAAGGGGGAAATGCCGAGTTTTCCACTTATAAACGGATTTTCAAACTTTCTCGAATGGCAAAGGGGGTTTGTTTGACCGCCACTAGATGTGCGCCGGGGCATCACTACCGCTCTCGGCGCGCTGGACGTTGCGTCGTTGCTGGTCAATCATACGATTGAGCGCGTTGACATAGGCCTTGCCCGAACTCACCGTAATGTCACGATCGCTGCCACGACCGATGAAGATAGCTCCGTCGTGGTCCATGATGCGCACCGTCACTTCGCCCAAAGCGTCGATACCACGTGTCACTGCCTTGACCGAATACTCCATGAGGTCATTCTCTGCCTGAACGATCTTGTTGATGGCCGAGTACATGGCATCAATGGGCCCCGAGCCGATCTCGCAGGCAGTGTGCACCTCGTCAGCCTCGTCGGTAATGGTTACGGTTGCCGTTGAGACAAGCGGCTGACCGCAGGAAATCTGAACGGCATCGAGACGATAGATTGCATTCTCGTTTCGGTCTTGCTCGCCCATGAGCGAATGCAGGTCCTCATCGTAGACTTCCTTCTTGCTATCGGCAAGTTCGAGAAACGCAGCGTGAACCTGTTCGAACTTGTCGTCTGGAATGCCCGCGTACCCCAAATCCTCAAGGCGCTTGCGCAAGGCAGCATGCCCGCTGCGAGCAGTGAGCACGATCTGACTGCCCGAAACGCCCACGTCTTCAGGTGCGATGATTTCGTACGTGGTGCGGTTCTTAATGACGCCATCTTGATGAATACCCGAGCTGTGTGCGAAGGCGTTTGCCCCGACCACGGCCTTATTGGGCTGTACGTTAATACCCGTAATGGACGAGACGAGGCGACTTGCGTGCGCGAACTCGGTCGTATTGATGTCGGTATGCGCATCGAGCTCAGCCTCGTGCATCTTGATTGCCATGACGACTTCTTCCATGGCAGTGTTTCCCGCGCGCTCACCCAAGCCGTTGATGGTGCACTCGACCTGCGTGGCACCGTTCATCACGCCCGCAAGCGAAAGCGCAGTCGCCATGCCCAAGTCGTTGTGACAATGCACGGAAACGCAGACATCCTCGATACCAGCGACGTGCTCCATGAGGTAGCGAATGCGCTGGCCGAACTCCCATGGCACGCTGAAGCCTGTGGTGTCGGGGATGTTCACGACCGTCGCACCGGCCTTGATGACGGCCTCGAGCATGCGGGCCAGGTCTTCGTAAGGGGCGCGCCCGGCATCCTCGGCGTAGAACTCGACATCGTCAACATACTTGCGGGCATGACGCACGGCGGCAACACCTTGATCGATGGCCTCATCGAGCGACATTCCCTTGAACTTGTAACGAAGATGCTCGGGTGAGACACCGATACCCGTGTGGATACGCGGGCGTGCGGCGACTTCGAGCGCCTCGGCACACACATCGATATCATGCTCGATTGCACGCGTGAGACCAGCGACAACACACTGATCACCACAGGTAGTGGCGATATCCTGAACAGACTTGAAATCACCGGGACTCGACACGGGAAAACCCGCCTCGATAACATCGACGCCAAGACGCAGAAGCTGACGCGTGATGACGAGCTTCTCCTGGGCATTCATGCTTGCCCCTGGCGACTGCTCGCCGTCGCGCAGCGTGGTGTCGAATATGGCGATCTTCCTGCTCATGACGTCCTCCCGCAAAATGAGACAGATGCTCTGAGCAGCTGTCTCATTTGTTTCCGGTGCCTGCTCATAATGGGACAAATGACCTGTCCATTTGTCCCAATTTCAAGCTCTGGAAGCGAATACTACCCGAGCTGGGCGCAAACGCAAGGGAAGGCGAGGCGTTCATGCCCCAAGAACGAGGTCGTACCCCACGACTGAATTTACTTACCCCTCTTTTTCGCTATATATATGTGCGCGTACATGCATTACCATACCCACTTGCATACAACGGGCTTTTTCGTAATGGGGAGGAAAAATGCTCATAGGTATACCACGGGAGCCAAATCCCGAACAGACGCTTGTCGCAGGAACCCCAGACAGCGTTAAGAAGCTCATCAA
>CABURF010000285.1 GCA_902493755.1 uncultured Coriobacteriia bacterium | reverse complement strand
CTAACGCATGCGCATATGGGATGTTGGAGGGGATAAGGTAGTCAAAGATTTCGAGTGTGAGAATTTTTTCGGGCTTAACGCCGCAGGAATCAACAAGCTTTCTCTTCATGCGCTCATTGTGCACGATGATGGTGGAAGCGCATTCTAAAAGCGAAAGCTCCTCTGCGCGAATGCGGAGTCTGGTTGCAAGCCTCTTGCTCTTCTCCGCTCCTGCTCTGATGAAATCAAGGTCATGTATGAGAAAGATGAGCTTTACTCCGCGATTCGCTGCTGACCTGAACGGTTTTTTTGCGAGGAGTGTGTGATGAAGCAGCGGGAACTGCACGATAACGGTATCGTTTGCTTGGGCAACGGCCAGGACCTTCTCCCAATCTTCTGCGGCAGTCATATGGAAGCCAATTCGAGCAAAGGCACTGCCTGCACGACGGGCTGCAAGATCATAAGGCAATTCGAGTTGGGTAAGCCCAATGCTTGCTAAGATGGAAGCGATATCCTCGCGCGCCTTGCTCCCGGCGTTGTTCTCCCGCGCGTCGGGACAGACTTCGTCAACGAAGAATATGGATTTAGTCATTTACTGTTTCCTCGCAAGTAATTGAGGCTTTGCTGTCAGTGCGTGCCAGAAAAAGATTCTATACTATCCAAGCCGCCTGGTGCGATGCGGCATCCAGCGACGCGAAGATAGTGTGGAGTGGATGCATGTAATCTGTGGATGACGTATCATTCTTAAACTACACATGATTCACGATAGTGCAGGATAGGCATTACCTGCGCTTGAGATAGAAGGCAACAGGAGGACCATGGATAACCAGAACAATGGCTATGGTCAAGGAGTATCGTATTCCGAGGGCGGTCGTCTCAATGCATCGAGGAGCAGCCAGGGTAAACCCGCTTCCCGTCCCTCAATGGATGACCTCGCTCCCTATAGCGCCGTCAACTATACGAGCCGCGGAATGAAAGGCGCGCATAAGCAGACCAAGAAGCGCCGGACTATTCTCATCGCCGTTGCGGCAGCTATCGTGCTGCTGCTTGTCATTCCCGGAGCAGCGGTTGCCATGAGTGCCAAGTCCGCAATGGATGATGCCAAAGTTATGATGAACCAGGGGTCTACTCTCATGAGCCAGATTCAGTCGGGCGATGTCGAAGGGGCGCAGCGTACGGCGAAGAATCTCAGCTCGATTGCCAAGGAACTTGATAGCACTGTCTACAGTCCGTTATGGAAGCCCCTTACGTTTATCCCGGTTTTCGGTGATGATATAAAGTCCGTGCGCACTCTCGCCAGTGTTGCCTACGAGCTCTCGGAAAAAGTACTAGTTCCCATGACCGAGGGGTTGCCTGTCGAAGGGAATGCTCGGGTTTTTGCCGATGGCGGTTTTAATGTGCCTGTTATCCAGGCGCTGCTTGTTCCGATTGGGGCGGAATCTGTCACCATCCAAGAATGCGCCGAAAGGGTAAACGCCATGAGCGACCCCCATATTGCTCAATTGATGGAACCCATCACGACCGTCAAACAACTCATGGGCGCTCTGGCTGAAGTTTCGGGATATGCAGGGGATTTGTCTCAGGCTCTTCCTGGCCTTCTCGGTGCAAATGGACCACGAACTTACCTTGTCATCGCCTGCACGGAGTCTGAATTACGCTCTGTTGGAGGGTTTCCCGGGTCTGCTGGACTTATGACGATTGATAATGGAAAGATGAGCATCGGAGCTATGGATGCTCCCTTTATCCCTATCGTTTCTCCGGAAACTGTTGATCAGAAGCTGACGGAGGAGGAATGGACGCTTTTTGGCAGCAGGGCGGGAGAGTGTTTTGGGGATGCGGGTTACATTCCTGATTTCCCTCGCGCCGCATCAATCATGAAATCGATTTGGGAGGCAGACAACCGACCTGCGATTGATGGCATCCTGTCAGTTGATCCTGTTTTTTTGCAGAATGTTCTTGATTTAACCGGGTCCATTACAACTTCAGACGGCGTTGTGGTGGATGGAACAAATGCGGCAGAGATACTTTCGAGTGTCGTGTATTCCATGTACAAACCCGAGATGTTTATTGAAGAGGCCGGCGAAGCGCACAATGATATAGAACTCGCGAATGCGAGAC
>CABURF010000284.1 GCA_902493755.1 uncultured Coriobacteriia bacterium | reverse complement strand
CCATTAATTATGGTGAGGAGGGCACGCTGGCCCAGATCATCACGGGCCTGACCTGGAACGAGCAGCCGGACGCCAAGGCCACGGCCGAGCCGACCCGCGTTGGCTACAGGCTGCTGGACAAGCCGGCCCGCTGGAACACCAAGGCTGACGGTTCCGGTCACAGCTTTGACGCTGACGCCACCTACGCGCAGATCGCCGCATGGATCTTTGGCGAGGGCATTGACGACATGACCGTGCTGGAGCAGGGCCTCACGCTCTACGCCCAGTGGGTGCTCGCCAACGATTTCGAGGTCATCTACGACCTGAACAACGACCCCGAGAAGAACGGCAACGTTCTGACCACGGTGCCTGACAACCGTACCCCGATCGACGTCGAGAACCTCAACATGCATGGCGTCGGCTGGAGCGAGGGCGGCTTTGACAAGAGCAACGACGACGAGCTCGACGCTGCTCCCAATGGCTACGAGTTTGCCGGCTGGAACACCAAGGCCGACGGCACGGGTCTGCAGATTGACAACACCATGACCTATAAGCAGATCTCCGATTACCTCGACCCGAAGCACGAGCAGAAGACCATCACGCTCTACGCTCAGTGGAAGGAACTCGTGATTGAGATCATCTACACCGTCTCCAACGAGGAGCATGGCAGCATCGACCGCTTCGTCGACAAGGTGAGCGCCGTTACGCTGCAGCCCGTGGGCGAGGGTTCCTCGGCTGGCACGCAGCTGCACTCCGTGGCGACCGCCAAGCCGGGCTACCACTTCGTTGAGTGGGTCCTCGTGACGCCCGAGATGCAGGCGCAGATGCTCGCGATGGCGAACAACACCTACGCCAACGTGCTCAAGATGCTGCGTGACGACAAGAGCGAGCTGTCCATTGACAAGCACGCCAACGATGGCCGCCTCTACGCCGCAACCTACATGGCCCGCTTCGAGCGCAATGCCGATGCGAGTGTCATCTACGACGCCAATGGCGGCTATGGTTCCATCGATCCGTTCTCGACTGCCCATGGTCTGACCTTCAACCTGGACGGTGGCAGCAACTTTGGCATGAACCACCACACGCTCAAGGGCTGGAACACCAAGGCCGACGGTACGGGCACGCACTACGAGCTCGGTCAGACTGGTCTGGTAATGCCCGAGGAGGGCATGAAGCTCTACGCCGAGTGGGGCATCAACTCCTACGGCGTCAATGTCCTGCCTCCCAAGGATGGCGGCTCGGTCAACGTCAGCGGCACCGATGTGGTCTGGGGCGAGAAGATCCCGCAGTCCTTCATCGAGGGCCTGAATCCTTGGGCTGACTGGGGCCACAGCTTCTCCGGCTGGGAGTACACGATGACCAATGCCGATACGGGCGAGGTCACCACGGGCTTCATCAATGACCTGAGCGAGCTCACCATCCTCGGCCCGGTTGAGATCAGGCCGGTCTTCGAGGGCAGCTACGTGGTCGATGGTCCGCCGCGCACCGGCGACGAGTTCACGATGCTGACGCTCGAGGCAATCTGCGGTATCGCAGCCCTCATGATGCTCCTGCTCGTGATCGCGCGTAGGCGCCGCGAGGAAGAGGATGAGAAGTAATGACGCGTGCTCAGAACATACAGCGCAAACTGGGGCTGCTCGCTGCGGCCCTGGTGCTGTGTCTGGGCGTACTCGCCCTGGGCGTCCCGGCGCTCGCGTCCGCATCCGATCTGGATGCGCAGAAGCAAGGCGATATTTTGGCGTCTGAGGCGCTGAACGACACCCAGATGGGTTCGGATGAGGGCATGGAGGCCATAAGCCCTGAGAAGGCGAATACGGCGCTCACGGACGAGAAAGCCCTCGCAGATGCCGCAGAAGACGATTCCGAAGGCCTTGAGCAGGGCGAAGAGAACGTTTCAACGGACGTGAAAACGAACGAGGATGCCGATATCGCCGAGAATGGCGACGAGGATCTCGATACGGACGAGGTTTCCGAGGACGCCGAGAAGGAAGATTTCGCCGGCGCGGACGCGACCGACGCGGCTGACGAGAACCCTGCAGAAAATGATGAGAACACGAGCCTCGACGAGGATGGTCGTGAGCAAAATGACGACTCCAAAAACGAGGATTCGAACAAGAACGAGGTGCCCGCTCCCATCCAAAAC
>CABURF010000283.1 GCA_902493755.1 uncultured Coriobacteriia bacterium | reverse complement strand
ACAAGACGCCCTTGCCTACGAGGATGCGACCGAGCAGGAGCGCGACTTTGCGGCGACCATAGCGGCCGCGCCCGAGCGCAGAGCCTACTTCGGCCAGTGCACGTACTGCGGACACTGCCAACCCTGCGTGGTGGGCATCGATATCGCCACGGTGAACAAGTTCGCGGACCTCGCGCTTGCGCAGGACGAGGTGCCCATGGGCATCCGCGAACACTACCTCGCCTTGGACAAGAGCGCCTCGGATTGTATCGGATGCGGTAGTTGCGAGCCCAACTGCCCTTTCGGCGTCAGGATCGTCGAGCGCATGGAGGAGACGGCGCAGCTGTTCGCGTAGGGGAATGGGGAGTTCATCCTATCCGTCGCTTGGCATCCTGTGCGCATTTCTTGATTCCTCATTTCAACCTGCTCATCGCATAGTCCGGGCCTCTGTCGCTTCTGGTAAAGAGCTCGACGATTTCCACGTCAAGGCCCGATGCGATTTTGGAAAGCACGTCAAGGGTGGGGTTTGCCTTACCACCCTCGATGCTGCAGATGTAGGCATAGTCCATGCCGACCATGTGGGCGAGCTTACGCAGGGAGAGGCCCTGTTCCTCTCTGAACCTATTGATTGCGGCGCCGACCAGACGCCTGTTCTGCAGGCCCTGCGAATCCATTTCCTGAGCGTATGTGATAGCATGATGTTGGCGTTGGGCTATGAAACAACAATCCGTATATGATTTATAACAAAGCAAGATAAAGGTGTTTTGCACAGCGCATATCGCTCTGTAGAAGCTTTTTCGTGTATGAAAGTTGATATGACATTTCGAGACATATCACATATGGGCGCCGAGGACCCGTCCTGTCAGGTTGACGAGCTTTATTGCGAGCTGGGCAAGCGCATCTTCGAGGACAAGAAGGCCGATGAAGAGCTTTACCTTCAGTACTCCGATCTCTTCTTCCGGATTACGCAGGCGCTCGAGGCGCAGCAGACCCCTGCCGTCGATGACTCATTAGAGAGCACGACGCTCTAGTTTATGGGCGCCGCTGATTTGCGAATTCTGACGATTCGGTGCATGTTTGCGCTCTCTTCTCATACTGATTCGCGCTTTTGACTAGTATGGTGCAGTCATTGACGATGAAGCTACGCACTTCATATCTCACGCCCTTGGAAAGGATGCTTTCATGAACGTCGAGCTGCTTTATCACACGCCCGATCCTCAACGTGCCGTTGCGACGGCAGCGCGGCTTTGCTATGCCCCCGTGGGCGCCGCCGAGCTCATGGAGACCTTGTCCGAGGAGCGCATCGAGAAGGTCCTGCGCACCATCCTGGAGAGCGGCCACTTCTCGACGCTCGAGCATGCGAGTTACACCTTTGCCATCGACGGGGTGTCGCGTGCGATGACGCACCAGCTCGTCCGCCATCGTCTCGCTTCCTACAACCAGCAGTCGCAACGCTATGTCACCTTCAAGGAGGAGCCGGAGTTCATCGTACCGCAGACCGTTATCGATGCCGGTGCCGAGGCCGAGTACGATCAGGCTGTCCGTGCCGCGTTTAAGGCGTATGCCGACCTCGTCGAGCGAGGTGTCCCTGCCGAGGACGCTCGTTATCTGCTGCCCAACGCATGCGAGACCAAGATAGTCGTGACCATGAACATCCGCGAGCTTCTTCACTTCTTCGAACTGCGCTGCTGCAATCGCGCCCAATGGGAGATTCGTGCGGTCGCTTGCCGCATGCTCGAGCTCGTACGCCCCACCGCGCCGCTCATCTTTGCGCAGGCGGGTCCCGGTTGCGTGAAGGGCGCATGTCCCGAAGGCAAGATGACCTGCGGTAATCCCTGGCAACGAGTGGAGTTGTAGGCTTTGAGCGAATCACGCAAGGCATTTGCTGCGGATTGCGACGTCCAAACGCGGACGCATATCGGCGGACAGGCGCTCATCGAGGGCATTATGATGCGCGGTCGTTACAATTGGGCGGTTGCCGTCCGTCAGCCAGACGGTGAGATCTACACCGAGGAACACGACCTGGCTTCTGGTCGCAAGAAGAACGCCTGGATGTACTGGCCTGTTATCCGGGGCTGTACCGCCTTCGTGGAATCCTTGGCGCTTGGTTATAAAGCGCTCGGTATCTCGAGCGAGCACGCTTACGATTGGGACGAAGAAGAGGAAGAGGAGCTCGCTGAGG
>CABURF010000282.1 GCA_902493755.1 uncultured Coriobacteriia bacterium | reverse complement strand
ATTCCAGATGAGGCCCGCGATGGTCGGCGCGACGAGCAGCGCGATACCGCAGTACCAGGAGTGAGTGGGCAGACAGTTGTAGGTGTAGCAGAAGTTCCAGAGGTCGTAAGAGATGATGAAGACCCACGTCATGTCGGGCCACAGCATGTCCTGGCGCTTCTTGGAGATATAAATGCCGAACCAGCCGGTCATGCACAGGATGTTGAGCAGACCTGCGCATCCGTTGAGCACGTTGAAGATACCGCCGTTGAGCAGGACGCCCTCGTCGGTGACGAAGCTCGAATCCCATGCCATGATGGCGCTCTCGAAGTCGCTGGCCACGGCAATCAGAATGTTGATGGCCACGATCACGAACGGAAATGCCTTGAACCAGTGGGAACGTCCCACCTTGGTCCAGCCGTACTTGAGCATCATGAAGCCGATGCAGCCGGCCGTCGCGGCGTATACCTTCGCGTAGTGGAACCAGCCACCCATGGACGTATAGGTGGGGTTATTGAGCGCCCACTCGGCACCCATAGCGGCACCGACCTCGACGGCGATGCAGTAGATGGTCATCGCGCCACACACGCCGAAAAAGAAGAAAATACCCCCGGCCTTCCAGCGGCGAGCCACCTCGTTGAGCAGGATGAGTGCAATGAGCACCATGAAAAGTCCTGACCATTGAAAGGCGGCATTAGGACCGTAAACGTCAAACAACATTTCAATCCCTCCTTTACCTTGGTCTCCCTTTTACGACTTCTCTGCAATCATCCCGGCCAGGTGTGCCGCTTTCATTGACACATGTGCTTTGAAGTCCATTTACCAAAAAATTAGAACCGTTCACGGATTTATCTTGACATCGTACAAAATACTGCCGTTTGTTGTGAATTACAAGCCGTTTGCCGGATTTTTATTTACGGAAAAGATAACATTGGCAAGCGAAACGGGGGCCTGTGACAGAGCCAGGTCTCAGTCATATTCAGGGAGGGGTCGTGTGGCCCTGCCAAAGATGGCGGTCAGTGACCAGCGTTCTTGACAGCTGGCCAAGCCGCACGGTCAGTGACCGCCATCTTTGGCGGATCGGCAGATTACGTGGTCAGTGACCGCCATCTTTGGCAGGGCAGCTGCAAATCAGGTCAGACGCCCGGGGTCTTTGTCAGATGTGGCAGAAACCAAGCCCCTACCACACCTTGTCATCGCACTTATTGCGCTGGATGTTCCTTCGCCTCGACCACACCCACAGCCTGAGAAACTTCGCAAGCGCAATTCGTGTCATGCGTCCACCAGATGGTCTTGGGCATGCCGGGAATATTCTGCGCACAAAACACGGGGTTCACGCCCTGCTTGCGCTGCACCGTGTAATCGTCAAGCGCCTTGATAGCCCACTTGCCCAGCAGCAGAATCGCCACAAGGTTAATGATGGCCATGAATCCCATGAAGATGTCGGCGAGATTCCATGCCAGGCTGAAGTTATTCACGGCGCCGAAGAAGATTGCCGCAAGGCAGAAGAGGCGGAACACGACGAGCACGGTCTTGCTGTCCTTGATGAAGAGGATGTTCCCCTCGGCATAGAAGTAGTTGCCCACAAGCGAAGAGAACGCAAATAGGATGATGCACACCGTCATGAAGTGAATGCCAAGCGGCCCAATCGAATTGGCCATCGCCAGCTGCACGAAATCGATACCATTGAAGCCGTCGGATGCGACGAGCGCCGCGACGGTATCGGGCTGCTGCACGCAGAAGATGAGCATCATCAGCGCCGAGCACGTGCAAATCACAAGCGTGTCGATATAGACAGAGAGACTCTGCACAAGGCCCTGCTTGACGGGATGCGACACATCGGCCGTTGCCGCGGCGTTCGGAGCCGACCCCATGCCCGCCTCGTTCGAGAACAAGCCGCGCTTGATACCCCACATGATCATCGAGCCCGTAAAACCACCGGCGAGCGACGAAAAGTCGAAGGCCTGCCCGAAGACGAGCCCGAGTGCCGCAGGAACGTCACCCAAGTTGGAAACGCAAGTCCAGATGGAGATGAGAATGTAGGCACCTGCCATGATGGGGACGACCCAAGAGGTGATGACCGAGATGCGGTGCACGCCACCGAAGATGACAACGGCGACAGCCACGACAACGAAAAGACCAATGATCGCGTTGACGACGGTCTCGTGGCCTTCGATAACGTAGTAGTCGATGG
>CABURF010000281.1 GCA_902493755.1 uncultured Coriobacteriia bacterium | reverse complement strand
GCGCCAGACGGTGCGTGCGCGTCGCAAGGACGTGCTCGCCAAGTGCTATGGCGGTGACATCACGCGCAAGCGCAAGCTGCTCGAGAAGCAGAAGGCGGGCAAGAAGCGCATGAAGAACATCGGCAACGTCGAGGTGCCCCAGGAGGCCTTCATGGTCATCCTCTCCGTCGACGACGAGTAAGCTCCTCGTGACGCAAATCGAAACATACCTTGCGACGCCCTTGTGGCTTGCGCCCATGGCCGGCGTGACCGATCGGGCCTTTCGCACCCTTTGCATACGCTATGGAGCGGGCCTGACGTTTTCCGAGATGGTGAGCGCCAAGGGCCTCGAGTACAACGGCGTCAAGACCTTCGCCCTGACCGACCCGGCCGAGGAAGAGGCCGTGCTCGCTGTGCAGTTGTTCGGTTCGGAGGCCGGTTGCATGGCGCGTCAGGCCGCATGCGTCGCCGAACGCCTGGGCGACAGGCTCGCGCTCATCGACGTGAACATGGGCTGTCCCGTGCGCAAGGTCGTGCGACGCGGGGAGGGCTCGGCCCTCATGCAGACCCCCGAGCTGGCGGCCGATATCATACGCAGCATCGTCGATGCCGTTGACGTGCCCGTCACCGCCAAGTTCAGAAGCGGCTGGACGAACGAGGAGAAGAACGCCGTTGACTTCGCCAAGCGTCTCGAGCAGGCGGGCGCCTCGCTTGTGAGCGTGCATGGGCGCAGGGCGCGCCAGATGTATCGCGGCAATGCGGATTGGGATGTGATAGCGCAGGTCAAGAAGGCAGTTGATATTCCCGTCGCAGGGAGCGGGGACGTGTTTTCCCATGACGATGCATGCCGCATGCGCGAGCGATGCGGCGTCGATGCGGTGCACATCGCTCGTGGAGCACGTGGCAACCCATGGATTTTCACGGGACACGAACCCTCGCACGCCGAGCGCGTCGCCGCCATGCACGAGCATTTCGAGCTCTACCTCCATTATGCCGATCCACTCAAGGCACGTGACGAGCGTCCCTCGACGAGTGACGAGGCCATACCCGCTCCTCTCGATGCGCCTGCTCCGTACCTGAGTCCGCTGCGTGCGCAGCTTGCCTGGTACGTGCACGGTCTGCCGTCTGCCGCCGCGTTGCGTCGCGCTCTCAGCGAGGCGCGAAGCATCGCCGATTTCGAGCGCATCTTCGACGAGGCGGGCAAGCTCGCGGAGGGCGAGCCTCGATGATCGGAGCCCTCTATCTGCACATACCCTTTTGCGTTTCGCGTTGTGCGTACTGTGACTTTGCGACGAGCGCTTGCGCGGACGAGAAACGCATGGATGCATACGTGGAAGCGCTGTGCCTGCAGTTACGTCGTGCGGCAAAGGCGGGATTGCTCGGCCAGGTCAAGACGATCTACATTGGCGGTGGCACGCCCACGCATCTTGGGAGCAGGCGTCTCAATACGCTTGTGTATACGCTCTCGCTTTCGGTCAATCTCGAGAATGTCGTCGAGTTCACCTGCGAAGCCAATCCCGAATCCATTGACGAGCGCATGGTGGCAGATCTCTTCTCGCTCGGCGTTAACCGCTTCAGCATCGGTGCACAGAGCTTCGATGACGCGACTCTCGCAGGCTATGGTCGGATTCACGATGCTGCCGCTATCGATGCAGCTCTCGCTGCCGTTCGTGCCCGCACCAACAACATTTCCCTCGATCTCATCTGCGGAGGGCCGGGCCAAAGTATGGAATCATGGACGCAGGACCTGCGTCACGCAATAGATGCCGACGTGCCGCATGTCAGCATCTATCCCCTTACCCTTGAAGACGGCACAGCACTGACGCGTCGCGTCGAGGCGGGGGAGTGCGAAATTGCCAACGAGGACATGCAGGCCGACATGATGCTCGCGGCCGAACGCATGCTCACAACCGCGGGGTTCGATCGCTACGAAGTCGCTTCCTACGCCAAATCGGGTTTCCCTTCCTACCACAACACGGCGTATTGGACGGGTGTTGAGTACCTCGGCCTCGGGGCCGGGGCGTCGAGCATGCTGTCGGCCGAAAGTGCTGAGCAAGCGATTGATGTGGGGATATTCGAAATCGATAGAGAAAAGGCTGGGTGGGGGATGCACAAAGCGAGTTTCCCTAAAGGGACTAGCTTCGCGTCGCCGCATACGAGCGGAAGCGCCAGTGGCGCTTACGTGCGAGCTCAGGGCTGT
>CABURF010000280.1 GCA_902493755.1 uncultured Coriobacteriia bacterium | reverse complement strand
GACGAACTTCCCCTCCTGCACTTTGACCTATACAGGCTCGATGAGGAAGACGAGCTCACGGACATCGACTTTTTCGGGTTGCTTGAAAGCGGTGCCGTATGCCTCATCGAATGGGGCGATAAGTTTCCTGCGGCCATGCCCGATGGGCGCATTGATGTTCAGATTACGGTTGCCGATGACGGGACGCGCGCCGTTGCCATTACGGGGCATGGTGCGCGTGGAATGCAGCTTGAGGCGGCGCTTGGAGAATCTCTCGGCGCCTTTTTCTAGGAGATTCACGGTACAATAGCCAGCCATGCAGCAGAGAGATCCATATTCAGTACTCGGCGTGCCCTCCGGAGCCTCTAAGGAAGAGGTGACCAAGGCATACCGTAAGCTTGCCAAAAAATACCATCCGGACCTCAATCCTGGCGACGAGCAAGCGGCCAAGAAAATGGCCGAAGTAAATGCCGCGTACGACTCCATCATGAACGGCACGCCCTACGGTCCGCGCGTCAATACCGGCAACCCCTATGGCGGCCAGGGCCCGAGTGGCAATCCCTTTGGTGGCTATGGTGGAGGATCGAGCGGCCAGGGTGGCCAGCAGCAAGGCGGTTGGTATTACGGCCCCTTTACGGGTGGTAATCAACAGCAGGGCAGCGGCCAATACTACGACCCCTTCGAGGAAATGTTTCGTCAGTGGCAGCAGGCGAGTCAATCCGACGCCTACCGTGAGGCTCGTGAGGAACAGCAGCGCCAACAGCGTGAGCAGGCACGCAACACGGCAAATGGCTGCTTCAGATGGGTCATGCTCATCCTCATCATCAATCTTGCCCTCAACATCTTCATGGGCGGATGCTCTGCTTGGAGTCGCGGATTTCGTGCCCCTGATACAAGCGCCGCAACGAATCAGTCCGCGCCTCCTCTTTACAGCAGGTCGGCAGATGTGGGGTCGTCTTCATCATCAAGCAGCTCCGTATCTGGGTTGGCTGACGATGCATTGTCAGCGGCCATCAATCGGGTCAGCGTTGTTAGCTATACGGTTGATGTGCCGCTCGAGTAGCGCACGCAAGGCTTTGCCATGCTGTTTGAGAGCAAGAGAAACGCAAACGTCCGACAGGAGATGAAGCGTACGGCGGCAATTGTGCTCGTCGTGGCAGCGGCGCTCGTGTTTGGTGGCGGCCTCTTCATGGTGGGAGCCTATGCCGGTGGTCTGCTTAAGATGACGGGTGCATATACGACGACGCGCCTTGTGCCGGGGACGTATTCCAACACTATCGAGTGCGATGGCAGCGTCATGCCGATTCGCGTGACGGATGTGGACACGAAGGTAAGGGGTAACGTCACTGCTGTGCGCGTGCGGGACGGCCAGTACGTGAAGCAGGGGACAGTGCTCTTTGAGATGCGTGACGGACAGGATGATCCGCAGGTCATCACCGCCAGCGTTTCGGGAACCGTAACAAACCTCAAGGCCGCCGTTGGCATGACGAGTGAACAGCTTGCCCAGCAAGGAGCTGCCTTGCAGATTGCGGATATGAACGTGCTCATCGGTGTCGTGCAGACTCCAGAATACGTCTCCGTGCTGCTTGAAGCCGGCCAGTATGTGAGTATCACCTCGACGGCAACGCCCGGCGTGCGTTACCAGGGCATGCTCACGGGCTTTTCGAAGAATCCCTCGTCGGCATCTCTGACGAGCAGTGGCCAGGCGCTCTACGATGCATCCATCATGTTCGATAATTCGGGTGCGCTTAAGGTGGGCGATCCCATCGTGGCGCAAATGCGTATCGAGGACTACGGTCAGGTGTTCTATGCGCCTGCGGCTGCCGTGCGCGAGATTGACGATGTGGCATATGTTGATATCGTGCGCGCGAACGGCACGGTCGAGCAGCATCAGGTTGAGCTTCTGGGCACAAGCGATGACGGTAGCAAGATCGTCAGGGGCGACATCCTGACGAGTGAGACTGTCATTCGGGCTGATTTGAGCGAGTAGGAGAGGGCATGCGGGTTTTGGCGCTTGACACTGCGAGCACGCAGATGGTGCTGGCTTTGGCGGATATCGATGAGGCGGACGCATCGGCTACGATGGTTGCTTCGCGTCAGATTGATGCGCCGCGCCAGGCAAATCAGGTGCTGCTCACGCAGGCTGCGCAATTGCTCGACGATGCGGGGCTCGAGGTGAGCGACATTGACGCCATCGTTGTGGGCCGA
>CABURF010000279.1 GCA_902493755.1 uncultured Coriobacteriia bacterium | reverse complement strand
ACGCTCTCCTCGAAAGCATGCTTGACTTCAGACGTGAGACCGTCGAGTTCGAGTAAGGCGGGCACGATGCCGATACGCATGCCGTTGACGCCAGCATCGAGATTGGCGGTAAAGTCGATGTCACAGGGCTGGCTCGTGCAATCGAGCGGATCACGGCCGGAAATCGCGTTGAGCGCATATGCCGCATCCTCGACGCTGCGGGCGAAGGGACCGACCTGATCGAGCGAGCTGCCAAAGGCAACGACGCCATAGCGACTGACCACGCCATAGCTCGGCTTGAGGGCGACCGTGCCACAGAAGCTTCCCGGTTGGCGGATGGATCCGCCCGTATCGCTACCGAGCGATAACGTCGCCATGCCTGCGGCAACGGCAGCCGCAGAACCACCCGAAGATCCGCCAGGCACGCGTTCGAGGTCCCAAGGGTTGCTCGTCGTGCCGAAGTACGAGGTCTCGGTCGAGGAGCCAAACGCGAATTCGTCCATGTTCGTCTTGCCCAGACAGATACCGCCTGCGTCGAGTGCTTTGGCGACGCAGGTTGCCGTGAACGGGCTCACGTAGGTTTCGAGCATATGTGAGGCGCAGGTCGTGTGCGTGCCCACGAGGTTCATGTTGTCCTTGAAGGCGATGGGGACGCCAGCGAGAATGCCGATGGGTTCACGGGCGGCGATAGCCGCATCGACGGCATCGGCTTGCTCGTAGGCAAGCTCGGGGGTGAGCTCGAGATACGCATGGACCTTCGAGTCAAGCGCATCGATCATGTCGAAGGCAGATGTCGTGAGCTCGCGGGCGCTGAACTGGGCATTCAACAGGCCCTCGTGGATTTCGCGAACGCCCAGCTGAGGATAGTTCTGCATCAGCGATCACCTCCTTCGCCGAGAATGGAGGGGATCTCGAAGCATCCTTCGCTCGTGGAGTCGCTATTCGACAGCGCGACCTCACGCTCGAAGGACTCTCCCACTTCGTCTTCGCGCATAACGTTTGAGAGGCTGCCGATGGGATGGAAGGTTGGCTCGACGCCCTCGAGCTCGTACTCGGTGATGGGCTTGAGCGTCTCGATGATGTTGTTGAGATCGACCGTCATCGTGGATAGCTCGTCATCCGTGAGGCCGATGCGCGCATACTCGGCGATGTCGCGCACATCCTGTTCGGTCAGAGTCACCTTAGTCCTCCTCGATGCGAATCATGGTACCGATCTGAGCAACGCATGACAGAGCCTCGACTTCCTTGAGGGCTTCCTCGAAGTGCGCCTCGTTGGCCGTATGCGTCATGAAAATGAGCTCTGCGGTGCCGTCACCATGCGTCGTGGGTTGCACCATGCTGCGAATGGAGACGTCGTACTGGCTGAAGATCTCGCTGATGGCAGCAAGCACGCCAGGCTCGTCCTTCACGAGCAGGCGCAGATAGTACTTGGTCTCGAGCTTGCCGATGCCGCGCAAGGGCAGGTTATCGGTACAGGTGCACCCGACGATGGGCTTGACATCGTTGGCGACGTGACGCGCGACCTCGATGGCATCGCCCATGACGGCCGATGCGGCAGGACCTGCGCCCGCACCCTCACCGAAGAACATGCAGTCGCCCACGGCATCGCCCGTGACGTAGATGGCGTTATAGACGCCGTTGACATTGGCAAGTTGATGGTCCGTGGGAATCATGGCCGGGTGGACGCGGACGTCAATCTCGCCATCGATCTTGTGGGCGATGGCGAGCAGCTTGATGGTGTAGCCCATGTCCTCCGCATGCCTGAAATCAACGGGCTCGATGGAGCGAATGCCCTGCGTGAAGACGTCATCGAGCGTCACGCGGGAGTTGAAGGCGATGGAGGCGAGAATCGCGATCTTTGCAGCAGCATCATAGCCGTCGACATCGGCCGTCGGATCGGCTTCGGCGTAGCCGAGCTCCTGTGCACGCTTGAGAACCGTGTCGTAATCGAGACCCTGTTCCATCTCAGTGAGCATGTAGTTGGTCGTTCCGTTGACAATGCCAAGGACGGTATTGATCTCGTTGCTGATGAGAGAATGCTTGAGAGGCTGAATGATGGGAATGCCACCACCCACGGACGCCTCGAAGGCAACTTCGACACCATGGTCGTCGGCGGCATGAAAGATCTCCGCGCCGCGTGTCGCCATGAGAGCCTTGTTGGCGGTGATTACGTTTTTTCCCGCACGCAGGGCATCAAGCACGACGTCAGC
>CABURF010000278.1 GCA_902493755.1 uncultured Coriobacteriia bacterium | reverse complement strand
TGTAGTTGATGACGGCATTGCCCTGCCAGTTCTCCTCGCCCTCGAGTAGCTCGCTTTCGAAGCGCAGGCTGCGGTACTCGAGCGTACCGAGCTTGTAGTCGTAGAACTCGTCGATGGGACCGCAGTAGATGACGCGACCGGCGATATCGGGCTCTTGCGCGATGAGATCCTTATAGTCGCAGCTCAAGCGCACGTCGGGGCCCTTGAGCATGCGCTCGACCATCTTGGTGTAACCGCCGATGGGAATACCCTGGTAACGGTCATTGAAGTAGTTGTTATCGAAGACGAGACGCACCGGCAGGCGCTTGATGATGAAGGCAGGCAAATCCTTGCAATCACGCCCCCACTGCTTCTCCGTATACTCCTTCACGAGCTTTTCGAAGATATCGCGGCCCACGAGCGAGAGCGCCTGCTCCTCGAGGTTGGAGGGATCGGTGATGTGCTCGGTCGCGACTTGCTCGTCGATCTTGGCGCGCGCCTCGGCAGGCGTGGTCACGCCCCACATCTTGGAGAAGGTGTTCATGTTGAAGGGCAGGTTGTACAACTCGCCATGATAGTTGGCCACGGGTGCATTGATGTAGTTGTTGAACTCCGCGAACTGATTCACGTAATCCCAGACACGCTTGTCGGAAGTGTGAAAGATGTGCGCTCCGTACTCGTGAACATTGATGCCGTTGACCTTGCGCGTGTACACATTGCCGGCGATATGGTCGCGCTTGTCGATGACGAGGCAGCTCTTGCCCGCCTTTTTCGCCTCGTGCGCGAACACGGCACCCGTAAGGCCGGCGCCGACGATCAGATAATCATATTGAGCCATGAATAATCTCCTTCTCGAAAGTGCACGTGCTCAAGCATAGCGCAGATTATCCCCGACGAGAAACGCGATCCTCGAGGAATATCTTGCGCGTGACGAAGTTGAATACCATGACGAGGGCAGTCGCCACGAGCTTACCAGCCCATGCGGGCACGACAAAAAAGCCCGAGCATATCCAGAGTATGAGCTGGTTGAGACCAAGGCCGGCAACGCTGAGCACGAAGAAGATCACGAACTGCTGCGTGCGGGTCTGGCCCTGCTTGCCTGCAAACACGTAGCGCATGCTCGCCATGTAGTTGAAGACAGTCGAAATGGTAAACGAAATGGCAGAGGCAACGAGGTAATTGACCCCGAAGGCATAGTTCATGAGCAGGAATAGTCCATAGTCAATGCAAAAGGCAATAACGCCGACAATGCCGAACTTGGCAAACTGGACGGTGAGCTCTCGTAGATAGGTATTCATGGATATATATTGTATCCAGTTTCAATAAAAGGGCAGCGTGTCATAGAATATACCTACAAGCGAACGGTAATCATAGGAGAGGTTCCGTGGCTTCATCCACCAAGCAAATACACGAGGCGCGTGAGCTTAACGGCCGCATATGCGATGTGTACTACCAGGACTTCGACGCGAAGCTTTCGTTCGTGGTCCCCATCTACAACGCCGCCTACACCCTCGAGTGGGCACTCGGGTCGCTCTTTGCGCAAAACTGCGAAGGCAATGTCGAGATCGTCTGCGTAGACGATGGCTCAACTGACGACAGCCGCGAGATCGTCGAGCGCTTTGCCCGCGATCCCCGCGTCATGATCGTCTCGCATCGCGAGAACGCGGGCTACGGAGCCGCCATGAACGACGGTATCGCCGCTGCTCGCGGGGAGTGGATCGGCATCCTGGAGCCAGACGACTACATCCTGCCCGGCATGGCCGCCAAGCTCATGGATGCGGCCGTGCACCATGATTGCGATATCGTGAAGACGCCCTATATCCGCGAGGTACGCGAACACGGCACGCTGCGCGGAGACGCCCCCAAGGAGCACCTGCAATGCAGCTATCGCCATCGCATCAACCCCCGGACCGAGGTGTTCACCATCGCCGACCCGGGCGTGGTTCACATGCTACGTCACCATCCCTCTATTTGGTCTGCCATCTATCGCAAGGGCTTCCTCGAGGAAAACGACATCAGGTTCCACGAGTATCCGGGAGCGGGCTGGGCCGATAACGAATTCTTCTACGACACGCTCTTGCGCGGGCGCATCGTCTACATAGACGAGCCGTTCTACGTGTACCGCGAGGAAACGCGTCAGGAAGAGGACGCCTTCGCGCGCAAGAACAAGACCCTGCCCTTCGATCGTTGGCAATTGATGGCCGACATCATCGAGCGCCTCGGCATTA
>CABURF010000277.1 GCA_902493755.1 uncultured Coriobacteriia bacterium | reverse complement strand
CCGAGCTATGGCGCGACCTCGACATCACCAACGACGACTTCATCCGCACGACGCAGTCACGCCACGTGAAGGGCGTCCAGGACTTCATGCAGAAGCTCCATGACAACGGCTACCTCTACAAGGGAACTTACGACGGCTATTACTGCACGCCGTGCGAGACACAGTTCACCGAAGGTGACCTGGTTGACGGCAAGTGTCCCGATTGCGGCCGCGAGGTCAAGGTCATCCACGAGGAGAATTGGTTCTTCAAGCTCTCCGAGTTTGGCGACAAGCTGCTCGCGTACTACGACGAGCATCCCAACTTCATTCGCCCGCAGATTCGCGAGAACGAGATCCGCTCCTTCATCGAGGGCGGCATGCATGACCTGTCCGTGAGCCGCACGGCCTTCGACTGGGGCATTCCGCTGCCGTTCGATCCCGAGCATGTCACCTACGTGTGGGTCGACGCGCTCATCAACTACCTCACCGCGCTCGGCTACGGCAGCGATGACACCACGCTGCTCGAACGCTTCTGGCCGGCGAACTTCCACTTCGTGGGCAAGGACATCATCCGCTTCCATTGCGTAATCTGGCCGGCCATGCTCATGGCCGCTGGCATGGAGTGCCCGCGTCACGTCTTCGCGCACGGCTTTCTGATGGCCGCCGACGGCTCCAAGATGAGCAAGTCGAAGGGTAACGCGCTCTATCCGCGCGACCTCATCGAGCGCTACGGTGTGGACGCCTATCGCTACTACTTCCTGAGTGACGTGACCTTTGGTTCCGACGCCAATATTGGCCACGACCGCATCACGCAGGTCTACAACGCCGACCTGGCCAACACCTACGGCAATCTGTTCAGTCGCGTGAGCAACATGGTCATCAAGTACTTCGACGGACAGGTGCCCGAGGTACCCGCCGAATTCGGTCTGGAGGAAAACCCGCTCTCGGAGATTGCCGAGGGGCTCTACGAACGCTACGCCGCGTGCATGAACGACATCGACTTTGGTGGGGCTGCCGCTCACGTCATGGAACTTCTGCATCGCGCAAACCTCTACGTCGAGGAAAGCGCGCCGTGGAATCTGGCCAAGAGCGAGGAAACCCAGGGTCAGCTGGCCTTCGTGCTCTACAACGCACTGGAGACCTGCCGCATCGCCGCGTTGCTCCTTGCTCCCTTCATGCCCAATACGTCGACGGAATTGTGGAGACGCCTGGGCTTGGAAGACCCGTGCGCTGTCGACAACGCCGCCGAGCTCGCGCTGTGGGGTGGGCTCCCCGCCGGCAACGAGGTCACCAAGGGTGACGCTCTCTTCCCGCGTCTCGAGAAGTAATGGGCTACAACGACTTCAAACACTTTGATGAGCGCGACGCGCTCTTTCGCAACTCGAAGGGCAAGGTCAAGTCTGCTCCCGAATTGCCGTACGGCACGCTCGTCGCCGACACGCATTGTCACCTGGGCATGTTTCCCGAACCGGGGCTCGCGCTTGCGCAGGCCGCTGCTCACGGTGTCGACTTCATCTGCTGCATGACCGATCCAACAAGACCCGAGCTTGACGGCGACGACGGAGACGTGACGCGACGGACGGCGCGTGATACTTACGACGGGCTCGGCTCGTGGTTCGGTGATGCTGCGGCATTGCTCGAGGAGTGGGGGATGGCGCAGGCCATCATGCCACGCGTGCGCTTTGCCTGCGGCGTGCATCCGCACAACGCCAAGTACTTCGATACCGCGCGCGACGAGCTCACCGCTTTGCTCGCCCGTCCCGAGACGAGCTGTCTGGGCGAGGTGGGGCTCGATTACCATTACGACTTTAGCCCGCGCGACGTGCAGCGCGAGGTCTTTGCCGCGCAATTGCAAATGGCACAGGAGCATGGGCTTCCCGTAAGCCTGCATCTGCGCGAGGCCCATGATGACGCGCTCGTCATCTTGCGCGAGACGGGCGTTCCCAAGGCTGGCTGCATCGTGCACTGCTTCAACCTTGACGCCCAAACGCTGGCCCCGTTTCTCGAACTCGGCTGCTACGTTGCCTTTGGCGGTCCGCTCACCTTCAAGAAGAGTTGGGAGACGCGCGCGGCCGCCCTCGACGTGCCGCTGGACCGTCTTCTTACCGAAACCGATGCTCCCTATATGGCCCCCGAGCCCTTGCGCGGCACGGTCTGCACGCCGAGCCAAACCGTCTTCACCTTGCGCGAGCTGCTCGATTGCTTTGGCTATGCGGGTGACGAACACGCCTTCGA
>CABURF010000276.1 GCA_902493755.1 uncultured Coriobacteriia bacterium | reverse complement strand
CGCTCTTCCGATCTTAGCCGGTGATTTCCTGCATTTGCATATGCGTGGCCCGGAAGACGGGGACGGAAGCATCAATCGCCTCGACAGCGTTGACAAGGTCAATCGAAGGCTCGAACCATCGATCCTCGACAAAGAGCGAGACAGGTCGAGCACCTGCCTTCATGGCACGTTCGATAACAAGACGAGACTCGGCGATGAACATACCGGGTGAGCCTTCCGGATAATTCATGAGCTGTGCATCGGTGAATTTCGAATAGAAACTCAGCCGCTCGTCATTCATATCCTCGATGCGTTCGATCATGTCCACTCGATTCCGAGTACGTCGCTTATGCAACGGGCAGCGAGCATCTGGCCCATGATGGCGGGCATGTACGACATCGTGCCCAGATCGCTACGATCGGAACGTTCGGATCCTTCGCGCGCTTGCGTGCATGCCGGTGTTTCCGTCGAGTAGAGTACGCGCATACTTTCGATACCCATTTTGCGTACTTGCTTGCGCACGATGCGACTTAAGGGACATGAGCTTGTCTCGTAGATGTCGGCGAACTTCAGCTTCATCGGATCAAAGATGTTGGCGGCCCCCATGGAACTCAGAAGCGGTATGTCATGCATGTCGCAGTAGGATCCGATGGCGAGCTTCGTGGCGATGGTGTCCTGCGCATCGATGCAGTAGACGATAGGGTTTTCTTCGAAAAGTGCCTCGACATCGTCGGGCAATATCCTCTTGCACATCGTCGTGACCTGTGCGGATTGGTTAATCTCATGAATCATGTCGCGCATGACATCGACCTTGGGCCTGCCAAGCGTGCTCGAGAAGGCGATTGCCTGTCGATTGACATTGCTTTCCTCGACGCGATCATCCTCGATGATGACGAACGAGCCAACGCCACCACGTGCCAGCGCCTCGACGCAGTTGGAGCCCACGCCCCCGATGCCGATGACCATCACGCGCGCAGAAGCGAGCTTCGCGACTCCTCGTGCACCCAGCAAGCGTTCCAGACGGCTCGTCCGCGTCTCATCATCCATTGCGTACGTATCCTATCGATCAAGCAGCTGAAGCAGCTCGTCACGCGTGAGGGAGGCCAGTGGCGTTCCGTCGCCACGCACGAGTTTGTCGGCGAGTTTGCTCTTGGCATGCTGCAGGGCGACGACGCGCTCCTCGATCGTATCCTTTGCGATGACCTTGTAGACGGAGACGGCGCGCTTTTGTCCGATGCGATGGGCGCGATCAGTGGCCTGGTTTTCGGCGGCAAGATTCCACCAGGGATCCGAGTGGATGACAACGGATGCGCCGGTGAGGTTGAGGCCCGTGCCCCCAGCCTTGAGCGAAACGAGAAAGACGGGCGTGTCGTCTTCGTTGAATTCGTTGACGAGCTGGATGCGCTGACGCTTGGGAGTCGAGCCCGTGATCACGAAGTACGAGATGCCATGCTTGTCCAGCCTCTCGGCGATGATGTCGAGGAACTGCACGAACTGCGAGAACACGAGCGTCTTCTCGCCCGAGTCATGAGCGCTTTCGATGAGCTCGATGATGGTATCGAGCTTAGCCGCCTCCCCCTCGTAGTTCTCGAAGAGGAGGGCGGGGTCGCAGCAGAGCTCGCGTAACCGCGTGATCTCTGCAAGTACGGCAATCTTGTCGGCACTGAACGCCTGACGCGAACGAGAATTGATGCTCTCGCGCAGACGCTGTTCGAGCGCGCGGTACAGACGCATTTGCTCGTCGCCGAGCTGGGTATAGACGATGGACTCGTCCTTATCGGGCAGATCGGTGAGGACGTCTTGTTTCATCCTGCGCAGGATGAAATGTCCGACGAGCGCCTGCAGGCGCTCGAGCGCACGTTCGTCACCGTCCAAGATGGGCTGCTCGTAACGAGTCCGGAAGTTCTCGTACGTGCTCAGCAAGCCGGGCATGAGAAAGTCGAAGATGCTCCAAAGCTCCGAGAGTCTGTTCTCGATGGGCGTACCCGTAAGCGCGAAACGGTGGAGGGAATCGAGGCTCTTGACCGAACGCGCCGAAATCGTTGCATGGTTCTTGATGTATTGGGCCTCGTCGAGCGTCACCGTGTGCAGATTGAGCTTCTCGTAACACTCGACATCGCGTCTGAGCAAATCATACGAAGTCACGAGCACGTCC
Organism: uncultured Coriobacteriia bacterium; assembly: GCA_902493755.1. Taxonomy (GTDB): domain Bacteria; phylum Actinomycetota; class Coriobacteriia; order Coriobacteriales; family QAMH01; genus QAMH01. The sequence continues at coordinate 93 of CABURF010000276.1, read as the reverse complement.
GGAAGTTTCGACTCCTCAGTGTAATCGACGGCGCAGGACGCGAGAGTTGCCTCACGCTCCTCCTTGCCCCCCGCGATGGGGACGACGCGTACG
>CABURF010000275.1 GCA_902493755.1 uncultured Coriobacteriia bacterium | reverse complement strand
TGGGAGCGATAAGGGGAACGGCAAAGTTCGCGAGCAAGAGCGTGACGACGATGACACCGCAGACAAGGAAGAGCAGGAGATCACGTTGGGGGAAGACGGCACCCGAGGCAACCGTGAACGGGATAGTCGAGGCGATGGAAAGCGAAACTGCACCCTTGGGTCCGCATAAGGTGGTAACCAGAGCCTTTCGGACAGCGGAGCGCCCAAGTTTCATGCGCTTTCCGGCTTCGGGATGGTTCGAGAGCAGGTCGCAGCAAAGAATCCAAATGAAGCGGACACCGACGATGACGGTGGTAAGTATGAACACGAGACCAAAGATCCATACGAAATCAGCCGAGTTCTCCTTGAGTGCCGGGGCAAGCGTCGAGGAGAGCACGATGCCGAGATTGGTGAAGATGACGCCGTTGAGGACGAAGGAGAAAAGACTCCAGACATTCTGAGATGCGATGGAAAGACGCGTCGAGAAGGTCGAGAAGGAACGCGAACGCGGCGTGAGAAGCTGCGAGGCGTATGAGAGGAAGAGACCGGCTGCGACGACCGCGAGGATGCCGCTGACGTGCGCCTGCGTTGCGACGAGGTAGATGAAGAAGGGGAGGAAGAGCTCGAAGCATACGTGGACGGTGGCGCTTTCTACGCCCGCACGTCTCAAGCGGCGCATGATGAAGAAGGAAACCACTGCGATTGCAAGGCCGAGAGCGATGCCGCCGAAGAACTCGACGACGAAGGCCCAACCGGCATCGGCAATCGAGAAGTAACCGGTTACCGCCGCGGCAATCGCAAACTGGAACGAGACGATACCGGAAGCATCGTTGAGCAACGCCTCGCCCAGGAGGGAGGCCTTCTGGCGTGTCCCGAGCTTGATGGTCTTGCCAAGCGATGCGACGGCGACGGCATCGGTTGGGCCAAGAGCTGCACCGAGGGCAAATGCAGCTGCAAGCGAGATGGACGGGACGAGCCAGTGCAGCACGAAGCCAACAACGAGAACCGAGACGACGACCAGCCCGATGGCAAGCGAAAGAACCGTGTTACGGTTTTCCCAGAGTATGCGGTTGCTGATATTGCGCGACTCGTCAAAGAGCAGCGGCGCGATGAACATGACGAGGAAGAGCTCGGAGTTGATGGTGACGTCGATGGGAAGCTCGACGAAGAAATAGATGGCAACACCGACGGCCATCTGGACGAGGGGAAGTGACACGCCACGCAGAAACTGGTCAAGAACGGAGGAAACGAGAACTGCACCAATGTAGAGTAAGGCTATGACCAGATATTCCATAGGGTCTTTCGAGTCCTTTCGCGATGACGCCTATTTACACTTTAAGATATTGGTAAGGTACCGCATATCGCGCTGTCATGTGCACACGGATATGAAAAAGCGGGTTATTCCCGTCAAAGCGTCCTTGTACTACAATTACGCATCCACATATAAGAACGCGAACGGGGATTAACAGATGTTCATAGAGGCAATCAAGGCGTTTATCATTGGTCTTGTCGAAGGACTGACCGAATGGCTCCCGATTTCATCGACGGGCCATATGATTCTCGTTGACGAGTTCATTAGCCTTGATGTCTCCTCCACGTTCCTCGAGTTGTTTCTAGTCGTCATCCAGATCGGCGCCATCATGGCCGTCATCATCCTGTACTTCACCAAGCTCAACCCCTTCTCGCACAAGAAGACTCCCGTCCAGCGTAAAGAAACCTGGCGTCTGTGGGGGATGGTCCTCATCGGTTGCATACCGGCGGCAATTGTCGGCTTGCTCTTCGATGATTGGGTAACCGAGCATCTTCATAACGCGTGGGTCGTTGCCGCGATGCTCATCCTCTACGGTATCATTTTCATCGTTCTGGAGCGTCGCAACCGTCATCGCTATGTGCAGTTCGTTCACGATAGCGGGCAACTCGATGACAAGCCGAGTCCCGACGAGATGTTTCCAATCAAGACCGTTGACGAGATCGGTCCGGCAGCCGCCATCAAGATCGGCCTCTTCCAGTGCCTCGCCATCATACCCGGCACGAGTCGCAGCGGTGCAACTATCATCGGCGGTATGCTCACGGGATGCTCGCGCACGGCTTCTGCCGAGTTCACCTTCTTCCTTGCCATCCCCATTATGTTTGGCTGGGGCATCGTCAAGGCCTTCAAAGCGTTTTTCACGGCCGGTCTCATCATGACCGCGACCGAGGTCGTGGTACTCGTGGTCGGCATCGTCACCGCCTTCGTCGTCTCCGTGCTCTCGATCAAGTTCCTCATGGGCTACAT
>CABURF010000274.1 GCA_902493755.1 uncultured Coriobacteriia bacterium | reverse complement strand
CGAGCCTGTCATCAAGACGACCATCAAGCACATGTTCGAGAAGGCCGGTCTCGCCGATTCGACGCAATGGAATGGCGACACCTTTGCCTCGAGCACCTCGCACACCCTCAAGATGTTCTACCTCGAGCGCGGCAACTACGATTCCTCGCTCATGATGCGCTTCAACTTGCAGCCCGCCCTGTACCAGCAGATCAAGAAGGTCGACCAAAACGGCAAGCCCCTCCAAAACGCCGAGTTCGAGCTCTACCAGGTCGACACGCCCGCCGGCGTCACGCTGGGCAACGTCGCCGACGTGCAACTGGACGACGTGCAACCCGTGGGCGCGCCCCTTGCCAAGCTCGTGACCGATGCAAATGGCGAGGCACGCTTCATGAGCACCGTGCTTTCCATCGATGGCCAGCTGCAGTCCTTCAACTTCTCCGATCGCTACAACGCCGACACGAACGCTGGCCTGCTCTACATCTTGCGCGAGACGAAGGCACCCGATGGCTACAAGCCCCTCTCGAGTGACCTGCTGTTGCGCTTCGACCCCACCAACACCATGCTGGCGGTCAACAATCGCTATCAGACAGGCTCATACGCAAGCTTCAACAGCTACGTCAACGGCATCACGGGCTCCGTCTACTACGGCCAGATCGGCGAGGACGGCGGTCTGGTGACGCGCATACCCGATACGGATCCGGTACCCGCGAGTGTTCAGGAAAACGGTCTCGTGGTGGCGGTTCCCATGCTGAAGAAGGCTAAAGACGCCTCTGGGCTCACATGGCTTCCGCTCATCGGGGACAATCTGACGGGTTTCACCACGCTGGGCAACACCAATAACCTGGACCTTACCGATCCCGCCCTGTTCCGCCTCGTGATGCGCGGCCTGACCTTGGGTGCGGCGCTGCAACAGGCGGCGCTCTACGCAGATGGCACGGGAGAGGGATGGCACCTGAGTTGGGATGACGAATACCAGCGTCTCACGGGAACTTTACATGACCTGCCCGGTCGAGCTGACCGCTACATGCACGTCAATCCCAACGGTGACATGCGCATGTTCTATGGAATCATCACCCAGGAGGCCCTGGCCAGGGCACTTGGCGTGTCCGAGGACGACGTCGCGGCCATGACCGGTGACGAGAGATACAACCGCCTGGGCGCCGTTGCCCTTGACGCCATCAAGCGCGGTGGTTTCACCGGCACGGAATTCAAGAACCTGGTCAATAACGCCATCGGCGTGGGGACGTCCGGCTCCACCCACGACCAGCGCGGCTACACGCCCCTTGACGCCCGCGAGTTCGTGCGCAACTTCCGTTCGGTGCTCTACATCCCCAACGAGCAACGTCAGTTGCGCGTCATGAAGATCGACCAAAACGGCACGCCGATCAACGGGGTGCAGTTCGCGCTGTATAACAGCGAGGCCAAGGCGGCGGCTGGTGGGAGTGACTATGCATCTAGTGGCTATACCGCCACGGTCAACGGCAAGGGCGGCATGCTGATCTTCGAACCCCACCAAAGCCATGACACGGGCTCGGGTGAGTCGCTTCCCGGCTACGCGGATATGGCCTGGCCCTTCAGCGACTTTTCCCAGGAGCACGCGGCGACCTACTTTCTGAAGGAGATTTCGGCACCTGCTGGCTACGAGCTCAATCCCACGGTTATTCCGGTCAAGGTTGGCGTCTACTCCATCTATGCCGATGCGGGCACCGCAGATGATGACGTGAGCGTCATGGCGGGTGTCGGCAAGTTGACCCAGACCATGATCCAATATGCCTCCAACGGCGAGGTGAACATCACCTTGCGCGATATCACTGCGTTTGCCCAGACGCAACCGTCGGGCAGCTTTGCGCTGAGGGGCTGGGTCGACGACACCCTTCAGGGGACGGACGGCGAGCCCGTCGTGCGCCAGATGAACCTCCACTACGGCAAGAACGCGGTCGTCGACTACGGCCTTTCCAATGCCGACGGCGGTGCGAACTACGAGCCCTTCTTCGTCACCGACGAGGGCTTCCTGCGTACGCGCGTCCAGCAAAACCTCCATGCGCACGATGACCCGACCGACCCCGACCATTCCGATGCCAATGCCGATAATCTGGGTGATTTGGACATCACGGGCCTCTTCAGCCTCATCAACACGGTCGTCGTGACCGATAGAAGCAGGACCGTAGCCGATGACGGCGAGCTCATGATTCGCAAAGCCGTCGCGGGAGAGGGGCTTGCGGAGGCGGATTATCTCAAGCCCTATCACTTCAAGGTCGAGTTCCTCGACGAGCAGG
>CABURF010000273.1 GCA_902493755.1 uncultured Coriobacteriia bacterium | reverse complement strand
ATCCTCGCCGGTCAGGTTGCTGCGCTTGTGAAGAAGCGCGGGACGGCCAAGGAGCTCATCGCCGAGCTCATGGCCGAGGCCGAGGCGCTTGGTGCGCTCGACCTCGTTACCACGGCCGAGCTCAACGCCCGTCAGGGCCGCTGCCTGGAAGACGCTGACGCATAGGAAGACTGAAGCTATGGCTCAACTTGAAGGAATCGGACCGGTCCGTACGGTCTTCATGGCCTCGGGTCAGGGGTCGCAGAAGCCCGGCATGGGCGTCTCGCTCTTTGGCGTTCCCGAGGTGCAAACCACGCTCGAGTGCGCATCCGATGTGTTCGACCGCGATATAGCGGCGCTCATCAACAGCGAAGGCGACGAAGCGCAAGCGCAGCTCAACGAGACGCGCAACGCGCAGGTCGCCATCGCCGCGCTTTCCATCGGCATCGGCCGTGCCCTCATGGCGCGTGGCATCCGGCCCGATGCGCTGCTCGGTTTCTCGCTCGGGCAGATCAGCGCACTTGCCCTGGCCGGCATGCTCACCGACGAGGAGGCATTCCGCCTTATCGACGTGCGCTCTCGTGTCATGGACGAGGCGGCGCGTTCGAATCCGGGTGCGATGACCGCGCTGCTCAAGGCCGACGAGGAGAGCGTCATGGCGCTGTGCGAGCAATGCGCGCAGGGCGACGTGCTCGCGCCTGCGAACCTCAATTGCCCGGGCCAGATTGTCGTGGCCGGCACCGTGCCTGCAATCGAGCGCGCAGAGGAAGCCTGGAAGGAGCAAGGCGGCAAACTGAGCCGTCTGGCGACGCAGGGCGCCTTTCATAGCCCGCTCATGCAGGCGGCGTGCGAGCCGTTTGCGGAGTACCTCGCAACCGTCGATTTCAGGGAGCCGGTCATTCCGGTTATCTGTAACACCGATGCCACGGCACTTGATGCCACGACGGTGCGTCAGCGTCTTGTCGACCATCTCACGCATCCCGTGCGCTTCCAGCAGAGTGTCGAGGCGCTTCGCGAGCAAGGTGCGGACACATTCATCGAAGTTGGCTTCGGTGGCGTGCTCAGCGGCCTGGTGCGTCGCATCGATAAGGAAGCTACGCGTGTTTGCATACAGGATAGGCCGAGCTTCGAGGAGCTCGAGGAATCGTGGAGGGAAAGCGATGAGTAATACCGATCAAGGCGCCCCCGTTGCTCTTGTCACCGGGTCGGGCCGTGGCATCGGCCTTGCCTGCGCACGAGCGTTCGCTGCCGATGGCTATGATGTCTGCCTCAACTGTTCGAGCGATTCGAGCTTCGAGCGTACGAGCGCTGCCGCCAAGGAGATTGCCAACGAGTATGGCGTACGTACGCTGGCCATTGTGGCAAACGTGGCAGATACGGAAGCCGCCAAGGCCCTCGTGGATGAGGTAGTTGCCGAGCTCGGCCGCATCGATGTGCTTGTCAACAACGCCGGCATCACGCGCGATGGTCTCATCGCGCGCATGCGCGAGGACGACTTCGATGCTGTCATCGACGTGAACCTCAAGGGCACCTTCAACTGCTGCAAGGCTGCTTCCAAGTACATGATGAAGCAGCGTAGCGGCGTCATCGTCAACATGAGTAGCATCGTGGGTATCACGGGCAATGCGGGACAGGCAAACTACGCCGCATCCAAGGCCGGCGTCATCGGTCTTACCAAGTCGCTCGCCAAGGAACTCGCGCGTCGCAATATCAGGGTCAACGCCGTTGCCCCGGGCTTCATCGCGACCGATATGACGGACGCGCTCAACGACCAGCAGAAGGAAGCCATCAAATCCCAGATTGGCCTTGGTCGTCTGGGCGAGGCAGACGACGTAGCCGCTCTTGTGGCATTTCTCGCGAGTTCCGCAGCTTCTTATATAACCGGTCAGGTAATTAGCATCGATGGAGGACTTTCCCTATGAGCACGACAAGCGAGAGCATGAACCTTCGTCGCCCGGACGGCACGCAGCGCGTCGTCATCACGGGCATGGGCGCCGTTTCGCCGGCAGGCGTCGGCGTGGATGCCCTCTGGGATGCAGTTATGAGCAAGCGTTGCTGCATTGCGCCCATCGAGCGTTTCGACACATCGGAATACGAAGTCCATAATGCCGGCGAGGTACGCGACTTCGATGCCACCGAACACGGTCTTTCCAAGAAGGAGGCGCGTCGCTTCGAGCGCTTCGTCCAGTACGCAATGGTTGCAGCTGACGAGGCCATGGCCCAAGCGGGACTCAACATGGATGACGTCGATTCCACACGCGTTGCCATCGCCTTTGGCAC
>CABURF010000272.1 GCA_902493755.1 uncultured Coriobacteriia bacterium | reverse complement strand
CGCCGCCTGCTCGAGCTCCTCGATGCTCGGGAAGCTCGGGGCGATGCGGATGTTGGAGTCGTGCGGGTCATCTCCGTACGGCCAGGTCGCGCCAGCGCCCGTCAACGTGACGCCTGCGTTCTTTGCCTTGGCTACGGTCTTCTTGGCCGTGTCGTCAAGGCCGGTGAAGCTGATGAAGTACCCGCCGTGCGGACGAGTCCAGCTTCCAATGCCCGTGTCACCCAGGTCCTCCTCGAAGATTTCAAGCACCTTCTCGAAACGCGGACGCAGCAGCTCCGCGTGCTTGCTCATGTGTGCGGCAACGCCCTCGGCATCTTCCAAAAAGCGTACGTGACGCAGCTGGTTGAGTTTGTCGAAGCCGATGGTCTGCGCGCCCATTGCCGCGAGCATCTCGTTTACGTTGGCAACGCTGGAAACAAAAGCCGAAATACCCGCTCCGGGAAGGGTCACCTTGGAGGTCGAGCAAAACTCGAAGACCATGTCGGGATTGCCCGCATCGGCGCAAGTATCGATGATGTTGAGAACATGATCTTGATTCTCGGGCTCATCGTAGAGGTGGTGCACGACATAGGCGTTGTCCCAGAAGATCCTGAAATCGCTAGCGGCCGGCTCAAGTGCGGCGAGACCGCGCACGACCTCGTCCGAGTACGTATAGCCGCAGGGGTTGGCGTATTGCGGGACGCACCAGATGCCCTTTACCGCCGGATCTGCCACGAGGCGCGCGACCTCGGCGACGTCCGGGCCATCCTCGCCCAACTCGATGGGAATCATCTCGATGCCGAAGTGCTCGCATATGGCGAAGTGACGATCATAGCCAGGAGCAGGGCAGATGAACTTGACGCTCTCGAGCTTGCTCCAGGGCAGCTGCCCGCCTAGGCCGGAGATCCAGGCACGCGCGATGGTGTCGAACATGACGTTGAGACTCGATGCGCCGCACACAACAACTTGCTCGGGCGCAACATCGAGCATGTTGGCGATAAACATGCGCGCTTCGGGCAGGCCTGCAAGCACGCCATAGTTGCGACAGTCAGTGCCGTCGGCGGCGCGGTAGTCGCTTGTCGAGTTAACGCAGTCGAGCATCGGCATGCTGAGCTCGAGCTGTTCAGGGCTCGGCTTGCCGCGGGCCATGTTGAGTCCGAGGTTCAAGGCGCAATACTCCTCGTATTGCCTCTCAAGCGCGTCGTAGAGCGTACGCATCTCGTCTGTGCTCAGGTCCTTGTACTCGGTCATGCCCGCTTCTTTCTTCGTGGTGAAAATGTCGGCGCCCATTATAGACGCAATGGCTATAATGAACGACGCATCTGTTCAAGGCGGGGCGGAATTCCCCACCGGCGGTAAGCGGCTGAAGGTGCCGCGCAGCCCGCAAACCCTTCTTCGGAAGGGCCGATCCAGTGCGAATCTGGAGCCGACGGTCATAGTCCGGATGAGAGAGCAGAAAGGAGCGGATTACTATGTCCGAAATCTCTCACGCAGGCGGGAGCGTCACCCCGCAGCAATCACGCAAGGCCGCATGGAGCACGCGAAAGCTCGTCCTGCTCGCGCTCTTCACGGCGCTTTCGCTCATCCTGTCCTTCATCGAGGCGCCCATCTTTCCAGCGGCGCCGTTTCTGAAGTACGACCCATCGGCCGTCATCGCGGGCTTTGCCGCATGTGGCCTCGGTGTTGGCGCTGGCTTGCTCGTGGGCATCGTCTCGGCCGCCATTCATGGTCTCATCATGGGCGATCCCTGGGGCTCGCTCATGACCATCATCGCCGTTGCGTGCTGGATCGTGCCAATGGCGCTCATCTATCGCACCAAGAAGACGCGTACGACGCTTCTCATTGGCATCATCGTCGGATCAGTCCTCTCGCTGGCCGGTGCCATCGTGGGCAACCTGCTCATCACGCCCATCTACACGGGGACGGACGTGGCGACGGTCGCTGCCATGATCGTCCCCATCCTGTTGCCCTTCAACGCGCTCAAGATCGTCATCAACGACGTGCTCGCCTTCGTGCTCTACAAGCCGGTCGAGAACCTTATGTCCAAGGACTAGCGCATGGTTGACGGCCTCGACAATTCGGGCAGGATCTCGTTCGATCACGTCTCGTTTTCGTACAAGACAGATGCACCGAACGTCCTCGACGATATCTGCCTGGATATCGAGGCCGGTCAGTTCGTCGCCGTACTCGGTGCCAACGGATCGGGCAAGTCGACGCTGGCCAAGCACATCAACGCGTTGCTCGCGCCCACGAGCGGGCGTGTCACGGTAGGCGGCCTCGA
>CABURF010000271.1 GCA_902493755.1 uncultured Coriobacteriia bacterium | reverse complement strand
CCTGCTTGTCATCAAAGCTCTTGGCGTAGATGTTGATGCTGACCGGATCGGCAATATCGGCATATCCCAGGGTTTGGAGATTGCTCTCGTATGTCAGGTCGTTTGTGCGGGCAAGGTTCATGAACATTGACGTCAACTCGTCTTGATCCATATTGACGGTAATGGAACGTGCAAACATGCTCGGGTCGACCGAGATTGCCGTACCCATCGCCGCCGAAAGCGCGGAAGCCATCGACGTCGCCAAACTGGTGGTGTAGCTCTGCAACATGCCGCCCATCTTGGCCTGCAGATAGGGAACGAGCTGGGAGCTCATGTACTCGTTCATCTTCTTCTGGATGGCCTCGGTAAAGGCCTTCTGGAGCTGCTCGCTAGAGCCGGACATGCCCGACGCAATACCCGTTGCCGTCTGGTTGATGATGGCCTTGTACGTATCCGATTGCTGATAGGAGCTCCACGCCCCGGGCAAATCCGCCATGCTACCAGGATTGTTGCTTACATACTGCATGAAGCCCATGACGACTCCGCTGCTCATTTGGCCCAGGCTCTGCTCGAGAGCCGCCACCTGAGAGCCAGAGGGCATCCCGCCAGACAGGTCGATGTCCAGATCGCTGAAATCCGGTGCGGGGATATCCGCGAACATGCCGCTCGTGTCGAGACCCGCAGCCGCACCGCTCATCGCGCCCGACAACGCTGCCTCAGTGGCGGCGTTATCGACGTTGAAGGCGCGCGCCATCATGTTTTGGTCGATGCTGAACAGCGAACTCATGTCGAAGGAGGACTCCGCATCGTTCTTGAGCGACTCGAAGGTCTTGCCGGTAAAGATATCGATGTCATGCTCGGCCTGCTGCGCCTTAACAACCGGGGAAGCCGCAGCCTCGTCAATAAGGTGCAGCACCAGGTCATGGCGATACCCTATGCCCTCGGACATCGAAGTTGTCGATGCCGTGGGGTTTGGCTTGACGATGCCGACGATCTTGAGGTCGAGTCCATCGGCAATCTGGCCTTTCATGAAGCTCTCGTCATCGCTGCGATTGACCCACGTGGATCCCGAGGATGCCTTCGTGTACATGTTGCACTTGTTCACGACCTTGAACGAAAGCGACAGGGCTTCGTCGTTGGTGAGCTCGACGGTCGTGTCGGGAATGTCCATCTCCTCGGAAGCAAGCGCATCCGCCAGTAATTCCTCGAGCTCGTCGGGGTCGAGAACACCAATGGAATATAACGTGTAGTCGCTGATGGCACCCTTGCTGTTGAGCACGAGGACGCACTCGTCATACGATGTGGGCCAGGCGCCAGCGACGATGTCATACTGCTCGTCAAGAAGCTTTTGGTCGTCGAGCATCTCCTGGAACGAATTGCTCGTTCCCATCGACGAGAACATCGACGCGGAATTCACGCCATTGGAGAGTATTCCCGTGAGTGCTCCTGGATTGAGCTGCTTGATGCCCTGGGAAGTATCGGTTTTATATATTTGCGGCGTTATGCCATAACCATAGACGATGGCATTGACATAACGATTGACGCCGCCACCGTCATCCTCGAAAAACGCCCGTAAAGACTTGAGGTCGTTAGTCTTCACGTCCGCGAGGACATCGGCCATGACCGTTGACTCCGGTATGGTTCCCTCGGGAATGGGTGACCCATCCAGGCCGCCCGAACCATGTTGGTAGTCACCTGCCTGCATCATGATAGAAGTCACGTCAAAACTCGATTGCGTGATAGTGAGCGGTGTGGACGACAGCGTGTCCTCCTCGACCTTGGCGATGTAATTGTTGACGCCGTTTGAGAGCGCGAGAATCGCGGCGATGCCGATAATGCCGATTGAGCCCGCGAATGCCGTAAGAAAGGTGCGGCCCTTCTTCGTCATCAGATTGTTGAAGGACAGCGCAAGCGCCGTGAGAAACGACATGGATGCATGTTTCTTGTGACCATCCGTCACCTTGTTGCGCTGGCTTGCGGCAAGCTTGGCAGTTTGCTCGTCCGCCTTGCTCGGCTCGAAGGGATTGCTATCGTCGGAAATGCGCCCGTCATGCAGCTTGACGATGCGATTCGCATAATCGTACGCGAGCTCGGGGTTATGCGTGACCATGATGACGAGGCGGTCGCTCGCAATCTCTGACAGCAGGTCCATGACCTGGATGCCCGTCTCGGTATCGAGCGCACCCGTGGGCTCGTCTGCCAACACGATGTCCGGGTCGTTCACCAGGGCTCGGGCGATGGCGACGCGTTGCATCTGGCCACCGGAAAGCTGGCTAGGCTTCTTGT